>JBIKMI010000036.1:0-15279 GCA_044359285.1 Kiritimatiellia bacterium | reverse complement strand
CGACACCGGCGATGTACACCTCGACTTCCACCGGACGATGAACGGGACCATCACCTATCTCCGCGAACGCTACGGCGTCGGGTTCCTCGACGACATCCTGCGGCGGACGGCGCGGGATGTTTATGGCGCCATCCGCGCGGATCTGATGGCCGGCAATCCGGAACATCTCCTGGAACACTGGACCTATTACCTGGCACGCGAAGGCGGGGACTTCACGGTCGAGCGCACCCCGGGCGAGATCCGGGTGACGGTTCGCCGGTGTCCCGCCGCCGACTACCTGCGGCAACGGGGGATCCCCCTGGACCCGGCGTTCCGGCGTCAGACCACGGTGCTGAACGCGGCGCTGGGCGAGGGGACGCCATTCGAGGTGACCACTGAGGTCATTGACAATCTGAGCTATATCCAGACGATCCGGAGGCGGGAATCATGATTCCGAGCGATCATTTTGTCCGGTTCTACAACGAGGTGTTCAAGGCCCTGGAAGAAAGCGGCCACGAACATCTCGTCGCCTACTGGCGGGAGTTGGGCCGGATGCAGGGGCTTGAACTGGCCGATGCGTTTCGCCGCGGCGGGTTGGAGGCGTGCCACGCGTACTGGTCGCGCATCGTGCGCGAGGAGAACTGCGCGGCCGATCTGGCGTTGACCGGGGACTACTTTGAGTTTCGTATGCGCCACTGCCCGAGCCTGGGTAAGGTCAACGGTTCCAACTAACATAATCTTCGGGCTATAAACGGAGGCTGAAGAGAGCGATAGAGCGAGGTCAGGGCGAAATTCTCAGCATTGAGAAGAAATAAGATTCTTCGAGATGCTTTTTTTGTTGCCAAAATAGTCTAAGGTGTAATACTTAGAGTATGAAAACAACAAAGGACAGCAAGGGACGGCACTATCGGCTCCGGGAGGCTTATCTGAGGCAACTGGGGGGAATCGGTGTTTTGGTTGAGGGAACCTTGAGCAAAGTCAGGCGGAGTGGCAGAAAGGCACCGACCTGGCAACTGACGTTCAAGGCAGACGGGAAAACAAAAACCGTATACGTGCCTGTCGCGCTGGCCCCAGAGGTACAGGAATGGGCAAAAGAATTCAAAAAGCTCAAGGAACTGGTGCGAAAGATCACCCGGCAAAGTCTGGCAATAATACGAAGGCACGGCGCCGTCCGGCGGGCAGCAAGCCGGGGCCGGCCCCCACGCCTGAAGACTTCGGGCAGCAATTGCACGCGGTCATCCGCCATTGCTTCCCGCAACTGAACCGCTGGCTCGACGCGTTACCAGATCCCCGGCGCCAGGACATGTGTGTCTATCTGGGGCGCCATATCTGGTGGCAAATCATTATGACGTTCCTGCTGCGTAATGGTTCGCGCAATGCGTTCGATGATGATCGCAACAGTGGCCTGTTCCCCGAGAATGTACTGAAGTTGTGCGAGCAGGAGTGGGAGGAAGAACGGCTGGGCCTACGCCGCACTGTCACCTGTTCCGGAAACGCCACGAAACACGCCTCGCGGGTTCCTGTCAGTGCGGTTGCGCAACTGGCTGTGGCGATGGTGCGGCGCATGATGCAAATGCGCCTGCTCGACAGTGCCCGGCTTTTCGATCACTGGTGGTTGGTCGCCATTGACGGTACGCTGCAGGATCGCGGCCGCGATACCCCCGCTCACGAGGCTCGGTACCGGTATGTTGTGGAAGCCAAGCTGGTCGGGCCGGAAGGAACAATGTTTGCACTGATGACGGAGTTCCGGGACATGCACGATCCGGTTCGGGACAAGGAGGATTGTGAACTCAACGCCTTCCTGCGGTTGGCCGAACGGTTGCACGCGGAGTTCCCGCGACTACCCATCTGCTTGCTGATGGACGGCCTGTACCCGGTTCAATCCGTCTTCGATCTCATCGTCTCATACAAGTGGAAGTTCATTGCCACATTGCGGGAAGGACGCCAGCCCACCGCTTGGGACGAAGCGGTTCAGACCATGCTCCTGAGCCCGTCCCAGGTCGTCCATGGCCAAAGAACAGGAGAAGATGGCCCGGTTGAACAGACGTTGCGATGGACTCATCAGGTTCCCTTCGGCAAACATGAGTTTAATGTGTTGTTTAGTGGTGAGATCAGTCCGTCCGCCGCCACCCTCTGGGTCTGGGTCTCGAACTTCCCTCTCTCTCACGACCGTGTCCAGACCATTGCTAATCAAGGCGGGCTTGCCCGCAACGGTATCGAGAATGTCTTCAATGTCCAGAAAAACGGCGGGTTCGGGCTGGAGCACGCCTTCTGCGCCAATACGGTGGCCTCTCAGAATTATCACCTGATCATGCAGGTGGCGTACACGCTGGGGCAACTGCTCGTCAACGGCTTGCTAAGACGCCTTACCCGGCTCTGTCGCAAGCTTACCGATGTCAAACTTGTCAAACTGCTCAGGGGCAGCCTCTTCTATGTCCGCATCGATCCAGCCCTGCCGACCTTCGGCCAAATCCGCTTCTGCTCGTCCGCGTGACCATCTCGCGTAGCAGGTCCTTCCGCCCGAACCCGCCTGCTTTCAAGGACTCATCGACAACCGACACCATCGTTCGGGCCACCCCGCTTTCCCGTTGACCACTCATCCTGCCCGCCCAGTTCGCGCGATCCAGCCTCAACCCCTTTGAGTTGGAACCGAAGTGGAATCAGCTGGTGTTTTGCAGAAACGGGTGTATTATAAAAAAATATGAAAAGTCAGGAAGCTATTCTACGCCGTCGCGAGGCGGAGATTAAATCCGGTCAAGAGGCGCTCGCCCACGCTTTAACCAAATCCCTCGTGCTGCTTCAGTTCAAAGGCAACTGCAAATGCGGGATGATGCTGACGAACCAGGACAAGAAGCCCCATGCGGAAACCTACCTCTGTCCGCATTGTGGAAAGTCCGGCATGCCAGTTGTCGCTGTCGCGGCTTCGAAGAAGTAATGGCCATAGCATCTAGCTACCGATCCCCGATTTTCCCCAGAGCGCGAAGCAAGCCATCCAGGATGGTGATGGGATGAGGGGGGCAGCCGGGAATATAGACATCCACCGGCACCACGCTTGAGGCCCCGTTCCCAATTTCAGGCCCATCCATATAGGGTCCGCCCGCAATGGCGCAAGCCCCCAAGGCGATCACCAGCTTGGGCGCAGGAATCGCATCGTACGTTTTCCTGAGCGCCAACTCCATGTTCCTTGTCACCGGTCCGGTGATCACGATGCCATCGGCATGACGGGGGGCCGCTACAAACTGGATGCCGAACCGGCCCAGATCAAACACGACCGTCGTCAACACGTTGATATCCGCCTCACAGGCATTACAGCCCCCGGCACTGACCTGCCGGAGCTTCAGTGAGCGTCCGAACAGCTTCCTCATTTTCACATCCAACGCCGCCTGCAACGCCGGCTCGCCCGCCCCCTGCACCAGCGCTTCACGGGACCGGGCCGCCAATTGATGATCCCGGGTAAAGGTAATCGCCCCTTGCGGGAACGCTTTCTCGCATTCGCCGCAGAACAGACAGCGGCCGATATCGAGAGTCAAGCGGCCCGCCTGAAAAGCCAATGCCCCCACGGGACAAACGGAAACAGCGCCGCCGCCCGCCGCCGCACAGGCCTGATTGATCACCGGCCGCCCCTGGAACCGCGCCGGCAAGACCGGCGGCTTGGCCGGATACCTGATGGTCCGGTGCCCCTGCTTTATTCGTGCTGTAACAATATCTAACATCTGGCCCTCACAAGTCATGCCCACAGTAGGAAAGGTTGAAACTCTTGTTGCAGAGAGGAAAATCAGAGATCTGCTGGTTGCGCATCGCCAGGGTCAGCCCGAGCCAATTATGGAAGGAGGGGTCCACGACCTTATAGGTCGCAAAGTGACCCGTCGCATCAGTCAGCCCCACATGGCAGATCTCACCCCGCCACCCCTCGACCAGCGACACCACCAGGGCATCCGGCAGCAGGGCGGCCGGGACATTCAGGATCGGCCCGCCTGCCAGCATCTTCAATTGCTCCCGCACAAAATCGCCGGATCGCTGGATTTCCAGCCACCGGACATAGGCGCGCTCAAACACGTCTCCATTGCGACCGGTCGACACGGGGATCTGGGAAAACCGGTAGATGCCATAGGGGAAATCCTGGCGCACATCACACTCCAGCCCGCTGGCCCGGGCCGCCGGCCCTACCAGCCCGATTTCCAAGGCCGTCTCCGCTGTCACCCGCCCTGTTTCTTCAAACCGGCTCATGACCGACGGGGAGTTCCATAACAGATTCACCGCACTGGCCACATCGCGCAGCGTAGCCTCCAGCCGTTCCAACAGCTCCGCAATGGCGGCGGCGTCCACGTCATACGCGACCCCGCCGGGCCGCACCAGTCCACGTCCGAACCGGTTGCCACACAGAATGGCGGTCATATTGAGAAAATCACCGCGGAGCCGGCCGCAATACGAGGCCGTCGGTAGAAACCCGATATCGCCCGCCATCGCGCCGAGATCGCCGGTATGATTGGCCAGACGCTCCAGTTCCTGCGCCACGCCGCGCAGCACCTGCGCCTGGGCGGTCACATGACAGCCCGACAAGGCCTCCACAATCCGGCAATAAGCCACGGTATGCGCGACGGTCGTATCGCCCGCCATCGTCTCCACCACGTGGATCGTCCGGGGATCCGGGCCGCCACGCAGCAACCGCTCCACCCCGCGATGTTGATATCCCAGCGAGATCTCCAGATGAAAGACCTGCTCGCCATGGCACTGGAAGCGGAAATGACCCGGCTCAATAATTCCCGCATGGACCGGTCCCACGGACACCTCGTGAACCTCCTCCCCCTCCACGCGATAGAAGTCAGTCACGCCGACCTTCGGCGCTGTGGCGTCTGTCCGCCCCCAGGCATCATGGCCCGGCCGGCCTGAGGTGACGAACCGGACCGGCTTGAGCCAGGGATGCCCTTCCGGCCGCAATCCGAATTGTTCGGCAATCTCGCGCTCAAACAGATGGACCTGCGGACATTCCGGCGTGAGTGACGGAAAGGTTTCCCCTTCCACCCTCATGCGGGCAACCCGGAAGTTACCATCATCCCGACAGGCCAGCACGGCGATGAGTTCCACCCCGCGTCCGTCTTCAGGGAGGCGCCCGAAAAAGGCCGCCACATGCGCACCATCGGCCACGGCCTCGATCAGCGAGCGGCGGAACACTCCTCCGTCCAGGCAGGGCAGGTCACTCCGCAGATATCGTTCGCCGTTATGAACCGGCAACCACTTCAAGATAGATGTCATGGATGTCCTCCCTCCAGATAGGCGGCCGCCTGGTGCAGGAGGGTCTCCAGTGGATGCGGGATCCAAACCCCCAGCGTGAGCGCCAGCACAAAGAAGATGATGACGGGAATCACCAATTGCGGACGGTCCCGATAGGGCGAGGCCATCGCCTTGGCCGAGGGAACCCCCTGCACCACCCGCAACACCGTCGCCCCCATGCCGATGAATACAATCGCCAGAAGCGCCAGAAACAGTCCGGCAATGACATATTTCCCCGCCTGGATCGTCCCGATGAGAATGGTGAATTCACTGATGAACGGGCCCCCGGGCGGCGATCCGGTCACCATCAGAAAACCCGCCAGGAAGAGCGGTCCGGAGAGCGGCAGCCGGTGCAGGGCCCCGCGCACATCATCCGTATTCTTGCTGTCATAGGCGCGGTGGATATTGCCGGCCGACAGGAACATGACCCCTTTGGTCAGGCCGTTGGTGATCATATGCAGCAGGGCGCCGAAGGTGGCCGCCCCGCCAATCCCGATACCCAGCACCAGGATTCCCATATGTTCGACACTGGAATAGGCCAGCATCCGTTTGAAATCACGCTGCCGGATGACAAATACGGCCGCCACCGCCATGGAGAGGAGGCCCATGAAAATCAGGATCTCCCGGGCAAAGGCCGCCTCCGGGGCATTCCGGCAAATCTGGTAGAACCGGAGAATGGCCAGAAAGGCGCAGCTCGTCACGCCGCCCGCCAGCAAGGCACCGACCAATCCCGGCGCCTCCCCATACGCGTCCGGCTTCCAGGTATGCATGGGCGCCAAACCCATCTTGGTGCCATATCCGACCAGCAGCAGGACAAAGGCCGCATGGAGCCAGGGCGGCGAAAGCCTGGGAGCCAGATGAACCAGATCATCCAGCAGCAACGTGGGTTCCAAGCCCGCATGAATCGAGGAGTACGCCAGAAAAAATGTGCCCAGCAAGGCGAGGGCGATCCCCACCGATCCGATCAACAGGTATTTCCAAGTGGCTTCCAGGGAACGGGGATTGTGGTTGAAAAACAGTAACGGGGCGGTCGCCAGGGTGGTGGCCTCAATGGCGACCCACATCAACCCGAGATGATGCGCCAGAATGACGAGCGTCATCATGCCCAGCATGGTGAGCAGACAGGCGCAGAAGACCCGGTTCGAGCGCTCCGGCCTCAACGCCAGATAGGCGGGCGCATACAGCGAGCAGAGGAAGAACACGATGCTGACAAAACCCAGGACCAGCGTGCTGACGGGATCCAGCACCAGCCAGCCCTTCAATGCGGCCACCGGCTCACCCGCCACCGCCAGGCCCGTCAGAACCAGATGCGCGGCTCCCCCCGCCGGCACCAGCCAGGGGCGCCACCGGTTGGAGGGAATGGCCGCAGCCACCCCCGCGCCTAACAACGGGACCAGAAATAGGAACCAGACCATATGTTACTCCTTCAATTCAGACAGCATCTGGGTACTCACGGAGGAGAACTCCCGGCTGATTTTGTGAATAATGATGCCCATGACGAAAATGGCGACAAACAGATCCAGCAGCACGCCCAGTTCCACCAGGAAAGGGATCGCCTCCATCAGGAGCATGCCGAAAATAAAGACGCCGTTCTCGAGGATCAGATACCCCACGACCTGGGTAATCGCCTTCGTGCGGGTCGTCAGCATCAGAAACCCGGTCAGCACCGTGGAAAGGGCGGCCGGGACGATCAGGGAGCCCATTTCCCCATGGTCGATCGGCAAGGTACGTGCGAACAACACCGCCAGCCCCGTCCCAACGGCCCCCAGAAAGAGCGAGGCAATGAACCCGACGATCGGCTCCACCTCGCGGCGGATCACCACGTCCCGGATCGCATGAAAGAGCATGCGGGGAATCACCACCCCTTTCAGGAAAATGGTGGCCAACGCCATCATGGCCACCCAGAGCACCAGGGAGCCATGGGCCAGGGCGATCAGCACCCCCAGCAGCATGCCCTGCACCGCCACGGCCTGGATGACCGTTCGCATCCGGCTCGCGCCCAGGGCCACGAAATTCAATAGCAGAACCAGCACCAGAATCGGATCGATCAATGCGTTCATATGTTCTTCCCATGTTTACCAACGGCAATAACATGCCACTGCCCTTTTTTTGTGGCCCCGGTTCGCATCAACCGGCCACTCTTTTTTAGTACGGCAATTCGTTTTTCAATTCCCCGCGACGTCATCTGCAGCATCTTCGCCACCTCTTGAATGGTCAACTCCGGGCTATTGGCGAAAAGTTTAAGAATTCGGTTATCCGTTTCTCCCGAACTTTCTCCCGAACTTTCTCCCGAACTTTCTCCCGCGCCCGTTCCATGTCCGGGAATACTTACATCCCCTGTCGGCTGACTGACTTGAGCCGCCCTAACGGTACAAAGCAACATAAACGATTCAACCCGATATTCCGGCTCCGGAAGCCCGAGCTCCGTCAATTCGGCGCACATCCGGTCGACTCCTTCGCCAAACTCTTTGACATACCCGTAGTCACGCAAAAACGCCGCAATTTTCGGGTTTCGTGAAAAGTGAACCTTACGCATCGTGTTCAACCGAACCAATCCCGGTAAGGTGCCAGGGCTTTCGACCACCAACCGGTCGTCGAACATCTTTATCTGGATGTCGGTCCCCTTGATGCTGTAGTCGCGATGAGCGACGGCATTAACGAGAATCTCCTGCCGCACAAATTCCGGGTATTGGGTATCCGTGACAAATAACCCGCCTTTACCAAGATAGGTATGTTCCTTGATTTGTGTTGAAACAAAGGTGATGGCTTTCTGAACAGTTTCCAGGATCGTCCCCTCGAAGGAAACATCCTTGATCACATTCATGTTGGCGCCGGTTTTCTCATCCGTGCCCTCGTAACGTATAAATCTCACCCGTGCCCGGGGGAAATACTGTTGAGGCGCCTTGCCGAATAGCAGAATGGCTGCGGTGCTAACTTGTTCCACAGCCTTCTCCATCCGGATAAAACCATGATTTTCGCGCAGATAATGTAAGGGGGACTTCGAATAGCCAATTCGCTTCGCGTAAGCACGCACCCGTTCAAGATCCAAATCGGTGAGCCCCGCACCAGCAACCAGTATATCTTCATAGAACCGGTCGCCTTTGTCGTACATTAACTGCATACGTTCATCGAAGGTCAGCCTCTTCGATTTGTCGCCCACGCGATAAAACACCTCATCTGCTTGATTGGCGTGTACGGACTGGCTCTGATGCACTGTTATCATCAATACCTTATTGGGTCGCCCGACACGATCGACACATCCAAGTTGCTTAAAATCCACCTTTACCGTGGGCCGGCAGAAATCAAACGGCACCCGCAGTAGTTCATTCACCTTTTCTTCCTGGCCAGCAAGCCCCTCGACCTCGCCGCGGTCATTGACCCCAACCAGAATAGTCCCCCCATCGGCATTGGCAAACGCTACAAGCGATATGGCCAATGCCTTCGGCTCCACCAGAATGCTTTTACGATCAAAGCATTGGCCTTCCTTTTGTTGAAACAAGTTATTGATCACAGCGTGGTTTCCTTCGACTGATAAACTCTTCAATCATTAGCGTTACCTCAGTAGCAGAATGACACTAAAGGTCGACAGCAGACAGGCCGCCACCAGAAATGTCGGCACAAACACCATGCGAAAGCGCGCCATCATCGACTCCACTACGCCGATCACCACCGCCAGCCCCAGCATACCGGCCACAAACAAGCCCCAGTCCGCCCAGGCATTACCGGCCTCAAACGGAGCCACCACCCGCAGCAGGACCGCCCCCATCACAAACAGCTTCATCGCCGCTCCGTACTGGATCATCCCCAACGCCGGCCCGCTGTGGTCCAGCACCATCACCTCATGGATCATGGTCAGCTCCAGATGCGTGTTCGGGTCGTCAAAGGGAATCCGGGAATTCTCAACCAGCAGCACAATGAACAGACTCGCCGCCACCAGGACCAGCGAGGGGGCCGCCACGCCGGCACCCAGCGGAAAGGTCCCATCCAGCATGGTCGTCAGTGACAAGGAGGCCGACAGCTTGGCCAGCACCAGAAAGCAGAAGAACAGGGCCGGCTCCGCCAGACAGGAGAAGGTCACCTCCCGGGCCGCCCCCATCCCCTCAAAGGCCGAGCCCGTATCCAGCGCGGCCGAAGCTGTGAAGAACCGGGCCAAGGCAAAGAGGTAGGCGAACAGGATCATATCGCCTGCAAACGAGACCGGCGCACTGTGCCCGCCAAACGGGATTAACATCCCCGCCAATAACGCGGTCGCCACTCCGACCACAGGGCCCGCCCGGAAGACCCAGGTCGTTGTCGTACTGAAGACGGAGCCTTTCTGAAACAACCGGATCAGGTCGTAATAGGGCTGCAGGAAAGGGGGTCCGTTCCGACCAGCGAACAGGGCCTTGGTCTTGCCGATGACCCCCAGCAACAGGGGCGGCAGAACCAGTAATAAAAACAGATGCACAAAGATCTGACTCATAAAAATCACCCTCACCCCAGCCCTCTCCCCTCAAGGGAGAGGGAGGCCTTTTTCAGCTCACCGCCACAACAATAACACGATCAGAAACACCACAATATACGATAAGTAGGCGTGAATATTACCCGCCTGAAAAAAATGGCACCACGAGGCGACCTTGACGCCGGCCTGATAGATGGGCCGCAGCACCTCATCCAGCACAATGTCCAGTACATGACTGTGAAACTGCATGCGCCCGGGGAATAGGGCCAGTTTGCCCGATCCCTGCACCTGCGGGCGGAGCACCCAGGTAAAAAACCCGCCCAGCATCTGCGCAAACGAGGAGGCCGTATACTGCATATTCGGCGTTGGTGCCGCGTACCCGCAATCCCAGGTCCCGGCGGCCGCCACCCGGCTGTACCGTAGCCGGAGCGCCAGAACGGCCGCCACTCCCAGCACCAGCCCGACCAGCGTCAACCCGGCGACACTGACCCAGCCCAACGGTGCCAGTGTGGTCAAAGCCGGAAGGGTGGCGGCCAGATCCGGTACCCAGGCGGCTATGCCCTGCTGCAACATCGGACTGAGCAGGCCGGGTAACAGGCCGATACCCAGGCAGCAGACTGCCAGGGCGAACATGGGACCGGTCATCGCCCGCCCGGACTCGTGGGCTTGGCGGGCGCAGTCAGACCGGGCCGTTCCGAGAAAAATCGCCCCGAAGGCCTTCACAAAACAGGCGACCGCCAGGGCCCCGATCAACGCCAGCAGGGCGGCGGCGAAGGCCGCCCCCGCCCATGACGGCTCGGCGCCTATGCCCAGCGTCCTGAACAACCCGAGATAAATCAGCAGTTCGCTCACAAAGCCATTGAGGGGCGGCAACCCGCAAATGGCGACCGCACCCACGGCAAACAGCAGCGCGGTCAACGGCATGGCCGCGGCCAGCCCGCCCAGCTGGTCAATGACCCGGGTCCGGGTCGAGTGAATCACCGAACCGGCACTCAGGAACAGCAGGGCCTTGAAGATCGCGTGATTCCACACATGCAACAACGCCCCCGCCAACCCGAGCACGATCCAGGCTCTAACATTCAGTGAGCGGCCCACCAATGCCAGCCCGAGCCCCATGACAATGATCCCGATGTTTTCTATGCTGTGATAGGCCAGCAGCCGCTTGAGATCATGTTGACCCAGCGCGAACACCACGCCCAGCACACCGGAAAGGGTGCCTAACCCCAGCAGGGTTCCGCCCCACCAGACGGGCGGCTCGGGCAACCACGACACCATGCGAACCAATCCGTAAATCCCGATTTTGATCAGCACCCCCGACATCAGGGCCGAGACATGGCTGGGGGCGACGGCATGGGCACTCGGCAACCAGATATGAAACGGCATCAACCCCGCCTTGATCCCGAACGCGAAAACGATAAGCCCGAACAGCACCGTCGCCACGGCCGGGGTCACCCCCCCCGAAGGCAGCGGCCCCAGGGCGAACGAACCGGTCGTGGCGTACCAGACCGCAAACAGGGCAAAAAGGGCCAGCGTGGAAAAATGGGTGACAATGAGATAGAGCAGACCGGCATCACGTACCTCCTGCTCGTGGTCCTCCGTGGAGACCAGGAAAAACGCGCTCAGGGCCATTACCTCCCAGGCAAACAGGAACAGGATGGAATTCGCCGCCACCGCGACCCCCGCCAGACCTGCCGTCACCAGCCCATAGAAGACCCGTAGCGTACGGCCATTCCCGGGATGTTCCGCCTGCGCCCAGTACTGCAGTCCATAAATGGAGCCCAGTGCCGAGACCCAGAAGATGGGAATCAGGAAAATGGCTGCCAACGCATCCAAACGCATGAAGGAGAGGGAGGCTGTGGGGGTCCACAGGGCGGCCACGGCACCCCCGATCCCGAGCGCCGACCCCAGCACCGCCAACCGGACCGCGGAACGCTGCCCGGCCGCCGGATCACGACGTAGAAACAGGCCCGGCACGCCACTCAGGGCATGACAGGCGATTCCCGCTATGACCAGCCATTCACTCATAATTCACCCATTGCCGGATCACCTGCCAGGCAAATGCCAGCAGCAAGACCACCACGAAATACATCATGTAATATTGAATTTTTCCCTGTTGCAGCCAGCGCAGTCTGGCAAAACGGCCCGCCAACCAGTTGAACAGGGGCTGGTACAAAACCCGGCTCAGGGTATCCGGATAACTGGTGGTCATCTTGCCGGTAACAGGGAAGACGGCGTCAGGCACCACCACGTGGGCCTTGGGCCGAAACGATTTCAATAACAGGCGCGACACCATCATCTCTGAAAACGACTGACCGGTATACTGCATGCTGGCCGCAGGAGCGAGGTAGCCGCAGCTCCAGGTCGCGTCCGCCGTCACCCCACCGCGCCGCCTGACCAGGATGAACAACAACGTCACCAACCCGATCAATCCCCAGATCACGGCATTCACGCCGCCCAGCACTCCCAGCGCGGAAGAGGTATTCAAGGCGGCCTCGAACGGCTCCCGGGCCACCCCGAACACCTCGCCGATCACCCCTGTAAACGCTTTAACCAGGACCCCCGGGAACAATGCCGCCACCACACAGAGCCCCGCGAGAAGCGCGAGCGGAGCCGTCATCCAGCGCGAGGACTCGTGAGCATGCCGGGCCTCGTCACTGCGCGGTTCGCCCAGCAGCACAATCCCGATTAGCCGCACAAAGCAAAGCAGGGCCATGGCGCCAACCAGTGCCAGAACCCCTACCCCCAGCAGCATCACCACACTGCCGCCGCCCGAGAATTCCAGACCGCCATGCAGCAGGGCCAGGTAGATCAACCATTCGCTGACAAAGCCATTGAGCGGCGGCAAGGCGGCAATCGCCACAGCCCCTAGCGCCATGGCCACCCCGGTGCGCGGCATCCGCTTCATCAGCCCACCCAACCGCTCCATGTCCCGCCCCCCTGCGCCATGCAGGACCGAACCGGCGCAGAGAAACATCAGGCTCTTCATCAGGGAGTGATTCCAGACGTGCAGAAAGGCGCCCGACAAGCCCAACGCCGCCACCACCGGATGGTGGCTGGTCAGACCCCAGAGCCCCAGGCCCAGTGCCAGCAGGATCAGTCCCATATTTTCAATGCTGGAATAGGCGAGGGCCCGCTTGAGGTCACGCTGAAACAGCGCGAACGAAATCCCCAGGACCGCGCCGGCGAATCCGAGCGCCACCAGCAGGGGGCCCCACCAGGCGGCAGGAGGGCCCAGGAACATCATCACCCGCAGCAGCCCATATAACCCCAGCTTGATCATCACGCCGGACATCAGGGCCGAGACATGACTCGGCGCGGCCGGATGCGCCTCAGGCAGCCAGATATGCAGGGGCACCATCCCCGCCTTGGTCCCGAAGCCGATCAGTGCGAGCACCAGGATCACGACTCCAGCCGTGGCAGGCGGAACGGCAAAGGTATCAAAGTCCAGCGAGCCCGAGGCGCGGCCCAGTAGCAGAAACATCGCCAACAGAAAAGCCGCCCCCACATGAGACGCCACCAGGTAGACCCACCCGGCCATGCGTACGTCCTTTTTCTCATGCTCAAAGGTCACCAGGAAAAAGGCGGACAGCGACATGATTTCCCAGGCCACCATGAAGAGCACCGCCTGACGCGCCACGACCACCAGCGCCATGGTGGCCACAAAGATGTTGAAGAAGAACCACGCCGCGCCCAGCAGCTTCCGGTCGCAATAGGCCATCAGGTAGCTTCCCCCATAGATGGCCGCCAGGGCCGACAACCCGAAAACCGGAATGAGGAAAAAAGCGGAAAGGGCGTCCAGCCGGATATAGAACTCACCCCCGGGGACCGCCCAGGGGATCCGGAACGTCTCAGCCGCGCCCCCTGTCAACGCCTGAAGCGCCGGCCACAAGCCCAGAAGGCAACCGGCCACTACCGACCCCGCGCCCAATCCGGTTGCCCATCGAGGAGAGCGGCTCATCACTAATGAAAGGGCCCCTCCACATACGATTATTATCAACGATATCAGTAAACTGTTCATTTCTTAAAGGCCCGCACCAGGGACAGGATCTCCTCACGGGACGCCTGCCGGATCAGGGCGGCCTTGAACCGGGGCTCCAGCAGGGCGGACGCCAGTCGCGAAAGCAGATAGAGATGGACCTTGACGGTCGGGGTGACCAGAGTGAAAAGCGTGTGGACCGGCTGATCGTCTATCGCGCCAAACTCCACCGGCTTTTCGAGGAAGCAGAGGCATATTGCCGGATGGTTCACCGAGAGCACAATCGGGTTGCGTACATGCGGGATCGCCACTCCCTCACCCATTCCGGTCGACGCCATCGCCTCACGGGCCAACAGGACCTGAAGCAGGAAATCCCGATCCATTTCGGGTGGCAACTTCATTACCGCCACCACGGAGCGCAACACGGACTCCTTGTCATGCCCCGCCACCCCGTAAAAGATCCCCCCCGCCTCAATCGCGTCCGCCAGATCCGGCGTCTCTTCCGCGGTGGCGTCCGGCTCCTTGAAGATTTCGGCGGAGACATTGATCTTCTGCGCATTGGCCCATTCCAGGAGCTCAGCCCGGTTGAACCGGTACTGATCGTTGACCTTATACGCGGGCAGCTGTCCCTGCTGAATCCACCGGTAGATGGATTTCTCGGAAACACTCAGCATTCTCGCCACATCCTGAACACCTAGTTGCATGGTTTCACCAAAAGTATTGATTACACATTTGAGGATGAAACGTACGCCCCTGTCACCAAAATGTCAATTTCAGCGTCTTGCAGAGGTGCATATGACCTCCACAGGGGGTTAATAAGAGGCCAAAGAGCCGAGAGGGAAAGATTTACCACGGAGACGCGGAGGGAAAAGAGAGAGGAAGACGGGGAAGGATGAGAAAATGTTGCGGGGATTCCAGCTTCGGGGTACCGAATCAGAAATTCCCGCAACGCCTTCCCTTGGAGAAAGCGGGAGGAAAAGGTTTAACCCGTGCGAAGCTCAACAGGGGGCGCTCCGTCTTACTCCCGGAGAAGCGTTACGCGATTTTTGGAAATGGGGTATTCACCATTTTCTAAAATCGCGTAACATTTTCTTCCTCTCCCTCTCTCCCCCTCCGCGTCTCCGTGGTAAAAGTTCTTTTTATTTTCTGTTTTATATGCGTCCGCCCCGTCTTACAGGGCGGCGGCCATATCCGCGATCAGGTCTTCCGGCGCTTCCAGACCGGCGGAGAGGCGGACGAGCCCGTCTGAAATGCCGCGCGCCAGCCGCTCGGCCCTGGGCATGGCGGCATGGGACATGGTCGCCGGATAGGACAATATGCTTTCCACGCCGCCGAGACTCACGGCCATGAGGGGGAGCTTCACGCCTTTCAAGAGCTTGAGGGCAGTCGCCACATCGCGGAGTTCGAAGGAGAGCACAGCACCGGCCCCGGAAGCTTGAGCCTGATGCGTGGCATGGCCCGGATGCGTTTCGAGCCCCGGATAATAGACGCGCTTCACCTCCGGCCGCGTGAGCAGCCATTGCGCCACCACCCCGGCCGTGCGTTGCTGGGCCTCCATCCTGACGCCGAGGGTCTTGATGCCGCGCAGCACCAGCCAGGAATCCTGCGGGCC
>JBIKMI010000248.1:0-4268 GCA_044359285.1 Kiritimatiellia bacterium | reverse complement strand
GCGATAATCCCGCGAACGCGGATGTGGTGCGATATGGCGAGCCGCGGTTCATGGTGGGAAACTCCGACCTGCTGAATCTGCCCAAGACCGCTTTTCTGGCGTCACGTGGCGGTGCTGCGGTGGCGCCGGCGCTGAAACCTGCGCCTGCGTGCGTAATTTCCGGGTTTTTGTCGCCGATGGAACGGGCCATGTTTGATGCCTGTCTGAGAGCCAGCATTCCGATGGTGTGGGTTCTGGCACGTGGCTTGACGTCGTTTGCGGTCCCGCGTATTCGCCAGGCCCTCGATGCCGGACGACTTTTGGTGATCACGCCGTTTGACGCGGCCGTGACTTCCGCTTCTGCCCGGCGCGCAGCGTGGTGCAACCAGTATGTGCTGCACGCGGCAGATCGAGTGGTCATCGGTCATTTGACACAAGACGGTATGCTGGCTTGTCTGTTGGCAGATATTCAGGACGCGAAACCGCTTCAAGTACTCTCCCGCGACGCAAAGGAAGAAACATGTCAATGAATACACCCTTGATCTATTCCGGTAAATGGCATGGGAAGAAATACTACTTCGGGCTGCACTACGATCTGCATGCGGGCAAACAGGACACCGACCTGGGCGCCCGCTGCTCGCCACGCGAACTCAAGCCGCTCCTGCGAATGATGGCGCCTGATTTTGTGCAGACCGATTGCAAGGGGCATCCGGGCGAGACCAGTTGGTTCTCGAAGACTCCCGGCGCCACCGTATCCCCCGGTGTGGTCAAAGATGCGATGCGGCAGTGGCGCGCCGCGACTCGCGCACTCGGCATGCCGTTGCACTGCCACTACTCCGGCATCTGGGACGCGGCCGCGGGCGCCAAGCATCCGGACTGGGCCATACGAGGGCCGAACGGCAAACCGATTGGCGCTCCAGGCGAAACGTCCGGTAAGCTGACCGACAAGCGGATGTGCCCACGCAGCCCCTACCTGGACAAGCTGATGCTGCCGCAAATGATGGAACTCATCGACCGCTACCATGTGGACGGATTCTGGGTGGACGGCGACCTGTGGGCAACGGAGCCCTGCTACTGCGGCCGCTGCCGCACGGCCTGGACCGCGGCCACCGGCATCGCCAAGCCGCCGGCCGACGAGAAGGACCCGAACTGGGTCCGGTGGTGGAACTTCACCCGTGAAAGTTTTGAAGCCTACGTGACGCGCTACTGCGACGCCGTTCACGCGCACAAGCCCGGCGTGCTCGTCTGCTCCAACTGGCTGCAGACGTTCCGGCATCCCGGCGAGCCCAAGGTGCCCACCGACTGGATCAGCGGCGACAACGCCTGGGTTTGGGGCCTCGACGGCAGCCGCTGCGAAGCGCGCTTTCTCTCCACGCGGGGCAAACACTGGGACATCATGCTGTGGACCTTCACCTGCTCGCATGGCATGGGGCAGGCCGATTCGCCCTGGGTGGCCAAGCCAGCCGAGATGCTGATGCAGGAAGCGGCGGTCTTGCTCGCCTTCGGAGGCAATGTCCAGGTTTATGAGAATCCGCCGGGGCTGCGGGACGGGCGCCTGATTCCGTGGCGCCAGAAACGCTGGGGCGAGGTGGGGCGTTTCATCAAGAAACGGCGCGCGGTATGTCAGGGATCGCAGACAATTCCGCAAATCGCGGTCCTTCATTCCGAGCACCACTTGCGCAGCACGCCCGCGGGCAAGAATCTGATGTGGAATGTGGATGTTACGCCCGTGCAGGGAGCGGTCTTTTCGCTGCTCGAATCGCACCACGGCGTGGATGTCCTGGACGAGTGGGCCCTGTTACCGCGCCTGAAGGAATTTCCGGTGGTGGTCGCGCCGGAGCAGGACAAGATGTCCAACGTCATGGTTCGGGCTTTGCAGGACTATGTGCATGGCGGCGGACGGTTGCTCGTCTCCGGTCCCGCCGCCTTCGACCGATTTGGCGGCGAGTTCCTCGGTGTGAAGGGCGGCTCGTTGGAAGCCAAGGCCACCTATCATGTGCCCGCGGGTGACGCCGCCACGCCGCTGCACAGCGAACCCTGGCGGCTGGTGAAACCCACCACGGCGGTGAGCGGGGGCAAATTGGGAAAGACGCCGCTGCTGGATGACCGGTTGCTCCCGCACCCCGCCTATACCGTGAACCGGGTGGGCAGGGGACGCGTGGCTTATGTGCCCGCCAATCTCTTCCGCGACTTCAACCGCAACCGCTATCCGTTGACACAACGGTTCGTGGCCGACGTGATGAGAACGCTTGCGGGCCGCCTGGATATTCAGGTGGAAGCCCCCATCGGCACCGATGTGGCTTTGCGCGCCAAGGGAAGCCGGCGCATCATCCACTTGGTCAACCGTTGCAGCGGCATACCCAACCAGGCGGCTAATGGCGCCATCGACGAGATTCCCGAAGTCGGCCCGGTTACGGTGCGCCTGCGCATGTCACGAGCTCCAGGCAAGATCACGCTGGCCCTGGAGAAAGGCGGCCTTAAGTGGAAGTATGTGTCGGGTGTGCTGACCATCAAGCTGGCGCGCTATCGCATTCATGCGGCGATCATAATCGAATAATGCCAAGGAACGGAAACAAAGCGATGAAGAACAAGGCAGACAAGAAACTGACCCTCTCCTGGCGCATCGGGCTTCCGCACTGGGAAACCGAAGAGCCTTTTGACCGGCTGCTGGCGCTGCTAAAAGAGCACAAGTCCGTGGTGGACGAAGTGGCGATGTTCGAGACGATCACGCATCATCTCTACATTCCGCTCGATGTATATGCGCGGCGGATGGTGATCGCGGCCAAACGGCTTGATGCCTTTCGTCAGGCCGGCATCCGTTCGGCCGGCATTAATGTGCTGTGCACCATCGGCCACATCAACGAGGCCTGGTCGTACATGCCACCGTTGCCGTTCCAGGCCATGGTTGGCCACGATGGCAGCGTCTCCACCGGCTGCGCCTGCCCCAACACGCCGGAGATGCGCGCCTATGTGCGGGCCAAGTACCGGCTGGTCGCCAAGGCCCGGCCTGATTTCATCTGGGTGGACGACGACATCCGCATGCACTGGCACGGCATCCTCTGGGGCTGCTTCTGCCCGACCTGCCTCGGGCTGTTCGCGCAGCGCGCCGGGCGGTCGTATTCGCGCGAAGCGCTGGTGAAAGCCTTTGATGATCCCGACGCAGAAAACGTGCGCGAGGCGTGGATCGAGCAGAACATCGCCAGCCTCGAATCCCTGCTCGCGGACGTGGCTGTGGCCATCCATGAGGTCGATCCTGGGATCGTCATCGGCAAGATGAGTTGCGGGCCGGGGATGGCCTATTCCGGGCAGGCTTTCGAGCGCTGGTACACGGCCCTGGGTGCGACCAAGGCGCGTCCGGGCGGCGGCTTCTATTCCGACGAGGCACCCAAATACATGTACGGCAAGGCGCTTGACTGCGGCTGGCAACGCCAGTCGCTTCCTCCAGCCGTCACCGACGTGCAATACGAGGTGGAGAACTTCCCGTACCAGCGCCTGAAGAAGTCAGCCACGGCACTGGTCGACGAATGCACTCTGCCGCTCGCCTTTGGCCTCAACGGCGTGGCCTTCAACATGCTGGCGCTGGACTACGAGGATTTCCTGCCGCAGATGGAGCGCATCCCGGCCGCCCGCCCGCTGTGGGAGCGCTGGGTCGCGCATGCCGACGGACTGCCGACGGCCGGGCTGTGGCCGGCGTGGAGCAGCCGCCTGATGGCGCAGCGTACCATCCGCACGGGCGAGCGCTGGCTGGAGTCGCATCGGCATTACGACATCTCTCTGCCCAGGGTGCTGGGGGAGATCGGCCTGCCCCTCGCCGGCGACAGGCCCGGCTGCGGCGTCGTGCTGTGCGGACGGGTGGCGGAGGCGTTCACTGATGACGAACTTACCCGCATGCTCTCCGGCGGCGTGCTCATGGACTCGACCGCCCTCGAGGTGCTGAGCGCACGCGGCCTGGCCCACCTGACCGGCGTGCGTTTGGCCAAGCGGCTGGACAACGGCATGATGGAGCGGTTCTCCGCTGATCCGCTCAACGGCGCCGCCGCCGGGCAGTTGCGCGACGCCCGCATCGAGTTCTGGGGCGATGCCACCGGCCTGGCCGATGTCCTGGAGCCGGTCGCGGGCGGCGTCCGCACCCTGGCGACGCTGGAGGACTACTTCTACCGGCCGCAGGGGACGTGCATGACGGCCTTTGAGAACGAGCTTGGCGGCCGCGTGGTGGTCATGGGCTATGCGCCGTGGATCTTCCTGCACTCGGTGGGCAAGCGCCTGCAGTTGCAGAACGCGGCGGACTG
>JBIKMI010000246.1:0-4278 GCA_044359285.1 Kiritimatiellia bacterium | reverse complement strand
TCCGCTTCAGGAAAATTCGTGAAACATTGTCTTCTCGTCCTCATCTTCTCCGTGCCTCTGTGTCTCAAGCGGAGCGGGTGGTAAATCTTTACACATTGTACAGGTTGTTATTTGACGGCTCCTAACAGCACTTAGCCGGCGAAGAACTTCCGGCTGAAACCGGTACTCTGACGGGGGGACTGGTTGGGGTGTGACGGGTGGGTCTTTCCATTTTTTCTTGCACATCTGGAGGATTGTAGAATATATTACCAACATCATTGGTTATATAACCACTAATGTTGGCGGTATAGCCATCTGTATTGGTTCTTCAAACCAGAGGAGGAAAATATGCTTGAGCCGTTACTGGGATCAACAAACGCAGAGCGAGTCTTGCTCTATGTGTTGGTGCGTGAGCAAGGCTATGCAAGTGAGATCGCCAATTATTTCAACACGGATCTGTATGGGATCCAAAAACAACTCGACAAACTGGAAAACGGCGGCGTGTTGATCAGTCACAAGGCCGGGAAAACAAGGCTCTTCCAGTTTAGTCAAAGATATGCCTTCATGAAAGAATTGCGTCTCCTTCTGGAAAAAGCCCTGACCTACTATCCCGCGGACGAGCAGAATCGTCTTCGCATCATCAGACGGCGCCCCCGCCGAAAGGGTAAACCGCTATGAAGCCGGTCTCTGACATGACACGACTGGAATTTGCCGGCTTTGTTTCCGCAGAATTCCGCCATCGGAAAATCAATGTCGTTCTTTCCGGTGGTTCTTGCGTCTCCATCTACAGCCGGGAAAAATATGTCTCCATGGATCTCGATTTTGTGAACGCCGGGTTCACGAAACGTGCTCTCATCCGGGCCACCATGGAATCCCTTGGATTCCACGAGGAGAATCGCTACTTCCGCCATCCGGATTCTGATTACCTTGTGGAGTTTCCTCCCGGCCCTCTCGGCGTCGGCGATGAACCCGTGAAACAAATTGACGAGATCATGACTGACACAGGCGTGCTCAGGATCATCTCGCCAACCGATTGCGTAAAGGACCGGCTGTCATGGTTCTACCATAGCAACGACACCGAATGTCTTGAGCAAGCCGTCTTCGTGACAGAGACCAATGCCGTGGACATCATGGAAATCGAGCGTTGGTCAAAGGCCGAAGGCAAAAGCCCTCTATTCACACGAATTAGGCATAGACTTGAGGCAAAACTGTAGTTGCCAATAGTCAGGTTTGAGTACCGGCTTTAGCCGGAAGCATTGAGCGGGTCTTTAGCCCGCGGGGGAAGACGCCGGCTGAAGCCGGTACTCTGACGGGGGGACTGGTTGGGGTGTGACGGGTGGCGGGAAGAATGGTTTATGGTTGATGGTTCATGGAGACATAAGCCAGAAAGACAATCTTTGTCGCGAGCTTTGTCGCGAGCGTTGTCGAATTTGCCTGCCCCGCCCTACCGAATGCGGGGGAAGACGGCGGGCCTGGCAGTCCCGCCCTACCGAATGCGGGGCATCAGGCCCCCGTCTGGAACTCCTGACGCTCAACGCCGCCGGGACGGCGGCGTCCACCTTTCAGTGATCGAATCCAACTGCATTGCAGTGCTTCCATCAGAATGCAAGTCATGACTTATTTTTTTTTGCAATGTCTTGATAATCAATACCTTTCGCGCATTTTGCGTGTTTCGTAGTGGGCTTAACTGCCGGATTTAGGTTAACCTGTTCCAATATGCAATGCAATTGTCGCCAGCTGCACGATATGGACTTCGGCGTTTTTTTAAAAGTATGATAATTTTGCCGTGGTGAGTGTGCCTGCAATGGCGGTTGGGCAGCCGGGTGGCGCATTCTGCGAATGCGTGGAGATAACGTATGTTAAAGATTTCTGCTTCTGGTTTTGATCTGGATTGGTGTGGCGTCGCGTTGACATGGCTGCCTGCGCTGGTCTTGGACGGTACGAAGCTTCCGGGAACGCTGTTGGAAGGCGGGCCGAGCAACGCCGCCGTGTTTCGGATTTCGCCCGACGCGAGCTGGCATTTCCGGTGGCGTTTTGAGGGCGACACGCTGTTGCTGGACTCGGATATTGAGAACCATGGCGCTAAACCGATCGCGCTTGGCAAGGCCTTGCCGCTGGATGCGCGCTGTCCGGCCGCCTTCGCCCTGAACGGCGAGGACACGGTGGCGCTCCTCAATACCGCCGGCCAGGGGCCGTGTCTTCTCAACCGCGTCACGGATGCCGATGCCCAGCGGCAGTCAAAAGTCCTGTTCCAGTTTTACCGGCCTTCACGAAAACTTGCCCTGCAGGTCGGGTTCCAGACCTTCCTGCGCGCCGACACGGTTGCCGAATATGATTATGCCCCTCAGGCTGGTTTCAGCGGGCTGCGGGCGGTGTGCGATTTCGCCGGCTGGAAGCTCGCACCGGGTGCCAGGACGCCGGTGGAAACACTGGTCCTGCGCGCCGGCGCCGATCCCCTCGCGCAATTGACCGCGTGGGCGGACCGGGTGAACCAAGACCTCAAACCCAACATCTGGCCAGGCTCACCTCTGGGCTTCGTCGGCGGTTCCTGGACGGATATGATCAATTCCAAGGCGAACCACGAAACCATTGCCCTGGAAACCATCGACGCGATCAATGCCCGCCTCAAGGGCTTCGGCTTCGAATATCTCTGGGTCAGCATCTCCAACCTGCCCGGCGGCAATCCCGGCGATTGGCTGGGGTGGAACACGGACAATTTCGATTCGGACGCGCCGGAACTGGTCCGCAAATGCCGCGAAAAAAACTGGAAGCTGGGGCTGTGGCATGGTGCGTTCTACATCAGTTCAACCCTGCCGAACCTCGAGGAATTCCGTGATGCCCTGCTGAAAGCGCCCAACGGTGAATTGATGGTCGTCCGCGGGGAATGGCAGCATGGCGATGCCGGGCGGCTGCCGAAGGCCAAACGGCCCCGCCTCTATGCCCTGGATCCGACGCATCCCAAGTCGCTGGCCTTCATCAGGCATGTGTTTGAAACCTACCGGAAATGGGGCGTCGCCTATTTCATGGTGGACTTTGTGGAAGGGGGCGCGGGCACGATCTCACGCTTTCCGTATCTGGAAACGCATGACCAATCCAAGGTACACGGGCCGGAAGCCTACCGCGTCTTCATGGACGCGATCCGCGAAGCCGCCGGGCCGGAAACCTACCTGCTGGCATCATCCGGCCCTTTTCTCCACAACGCCGGCGTCACGGATGGCGTCCGGACCGGCGGTGATTTCGGCGAAGGCCGCTGCCTGAATCCGGAGTCGTTCTTCTATCCGGCCACGTATGTGATCAACAACATGTCCTTCTGGACCGGAGCGCGCTGCGCGCTGGTCAACCAGGCGGGCCGTTTCTACACGCATCGCAAGCTGTTTGTGAACGACTCGGGCAATGTGCTCACGGTGGACCTGCCCATCCCGCTTTCCCACGCCCGGATCAACGCCACTATTCACACCATGAGCGGCGGCGCCTCGATGTTGGGCGATGACATCCGTTCCATTGCCGAGGAGCGCCTGGCGCTGATCAAGGCCACGTTGCCGCGGCCTCTGGACGTGGCGACTCCCATTGACCTATTTACCTCGCCGGCTCCGGTCGGACCGCGAATCTTTCATCGCAGGATTCAGAAGGAGTGGGGGCGTTTCGATGTCGTTGCCGTCTACAACCTCTCGGATAAGCCGGCAACCATCACGGTGGATTTCGACGCGCTGGGACTGGACACCGGCCATGAATACCTGACCTGGGAGTTCTGGGACCGCAAGTTCGTCGGTAAAGTCCGGGAGCGCCTGACGGTCAACATGCCCGAGGAAAGCGTCAAGATCTTCCGTCTGGTGGAAAATACCGGACGTCCCGTGCTGCTGGCCACGGACATGCATATGACCATGGGCGAGATGGACGTTCAGGACGCCTCCTATCATCCGGACACCAGGACCTTCCGCGTCAAGGCGGTGCGTCCGGCAGGTGAAAAGGGCGGCGTCTATGTGTACGCCCCGGACGATGTCCATGTCGTGAACTTCGAGGGCGTCCACATCGCCAAGGATGGCCGCGACAACTCACTTGTGCTTTATATTCCCTTCGACTTCAAGGACGGCGTCGCCGAGCGGGACATTGTCTTCGGCAGCCTGAAGGAAATATTAGACATGAGCAAACTGGAGCTGGCGTAACAACAAGGTTAAGTCCCTTACGACTTGAATCAATCGCATCTTGGTCATGATTTGAACAAAAGACATTTGAACAGAAGTTCGCAAAGATCGCGAAGGAAATTTGTTATTCCGCCGGAGGCGGTAAAGAATAACTCTT
>JBIKMI010000384.1:0-4295 GCA_044359285.1 Kiritimatiellia bacterium | reverse complement strand
CGATGGAACGCAGGTGCTGGTGTATATGCAGTTCGACGAGAATGTCAGGGATTTTCTGGACACCGACATTCTGTACACCAGTGTCAACTGCGGGGCCAGTCTTGTGTCTCTGACGGATATCTCCGGGACTGGGCAACGCTATCTGGCAACATTTTCCGTCAGCAGCCGGTTCGGGAGCATCTCCCTGACAATTCCCGCCGGCAGCCTGGCCGACATGAGCGGCAACTCGAATCCCAACCCGGAATACCGGTTTACCTACACGATCCCGTTTGTCCGGATGGATTATTTCGATGACTTTGAAGGGATGGCGACGGCGTGGACCCGTTCAACCAATGTCTACGAGGATTACACCACGGACGGATGGCGCTGGGGTCCGCCGGTGTTCGGTCTGGACTGGGATGGTCCATTATCGGCCAACAGCGGTGTGAAGTGTCTGGGCACGATGGATGGTCCCTACCCCAAGCGACTGGATGCGTGGATCGATTCACCCGCGATCAAGGTTGGCGCCAGCCCGGTTCTGAGTTTTCAATTATGGATCAATGCAGTCGTTCGTCCCTATGGAGGGAGCGCTTATGGGGTTGTTGAAGTAAACAACGGCTATGGATGGTACGACGTGACGCCCGGCGGGGGGTATTTAGGCAATTCCGGCGGGTGGGTGCGGAAGGAGATAAAGCTCGATGACGCTTTGTTTGGTAATCGCTTGTTGCAGGTGCGGTTCCGGGCGCGTTCCTTTTATAGCGATGACCTTTGCGCCATGTATGTGGATGACGTCATGTTCCAGAGCCAGCAACAGCCCGGAGTTTACCTGACGTCCATCAGTCCCGACAGCGGCGCGGCGGGTACGACCGTTCCAGTGTCGTTGTCAATCTACAATTCCACCGCTTCGGAGCAATCGAACTTGATGGGGGTTGTCACGTGTGCCGATGCCGGTGTGACGATCACGAATGACGTTCCGGTATTCTATGGCAACGTGGGTCCGGGTGGCCTGGTTACAGGCGCTGAGCAGGTCAGTCTGGAGTTGGCGGCACCGGGTGGGTTTGATACCGCGCGGCTCACCTTGAATCACCAGGCGAAGTCCGGCTGGACCTCCATCTCTTCGGATACCGCGCTGTTCACGGTGTTGGATGCAGCCGTGGCGGGTGCTACGAACCTGCTGACGGTCCGAACCTCGTCCGGCGTAACCAACTGGGTCGGGGAGCTCCTGCCCGGTGACGGCAATTCCGGTTCGTGCCTGTTCCAGGTGATCTATGCCGGAACTAACGGTGCGGTCAATTCGCCCGGGCCGGATGGCGGCGTTACAGGGGATGACCGTCTGCTGTTCAACGCCGTGGACGGGATGACGGCGGGGCGGTTTGGCGAAGGCGGCGTGGTGCGTGATGCAGGCTTGTTCTCCCGGATCGTTGCGCACGGACTGGCGAGCAATTCTCTGGTGTATGTACGGGCCTGGGATGCGTCGAGTTTTGCGGGTGCCGCGGTCTACGGTGATTCGGCTCTCAAACGTGTATCCGGCATGCCCAATGAGACGGTCACGTTTGGCGGCTGGGGCGTTGCGCGACCGGTGCGCTTCCCGGGAACGAGTTTGAATGACATGGTCGATCGCGATGGTGATTCCATTCCCGATGCGTGGTGCGCCCAGTTCGGCATCAATCCCAATCGTCCTATTCAACCCCTGTCGGCGTCGGTGACGATGGAAGCTGCCGTGACAGGGCTAAACCGGCCTGGACGTGTCGCGGTGTCGAGCAATCTGGTGTTCATTGCCGACAGTGACAATAACCGCATCGAGGTCTGGAACCGCGCGCTCACGAGTCGGCTTGTCCGGTTCGGATCGCTCGGGAGTGGATCGGACAACTTCAACGGGCCGCAGGGGCTTAGCGTCAGCGCGGATGGGACGCGGTTGATGGTGGGTGACACCTTGAACAACCGCATCACGATGTTTGCGGTGGATCCCCTGGCAGGGACGTTGACCCGTTTATGGTCGCAAGGCACAATGGGATCCGTGACCAATGGAAGTTTGTTATTCCGGAGCCCCTATGGTGTCAGTATCCGGGACGACGGCAGTTTGCTGGTGGCGGATAGTCATCCCACGGATTTCTATGCCCACCACAATGTACACATTTATCCCTCGATTTCCGATCCCATGACGCTGATCGGGTCGGCATCTGGCGCTAGTGGCACTGGTAACGGGTCGTTCAAGAAGCCCCTGGGCGTGGATGCCGGGCCGGACGGGAAGATTTATGTCGCCGATTCCGGCAACCACAGGATCCAGGGATTCCTGGCGGACGGGACGTTCTCGTGGGAGGTTGGTAGCTACGGAACGAATTTGAGCCAGTTCAATGGTCCGAGAGATGTAAGTATCGGGGTGGGTGGGCGTATTTATGTGGCGGAAAACGGGGGTAACCGCATCCAGGTTCTGGATGTTGATGCGACGCTGGTGGTGACGTCGCTGGCGGTGCTCGGCTCCACCGGTTCGGGGCCCGGCCAGTTCAGGGTGCCGCAGGGCGTGGCCCCGGCGATGGATGATGGAATTATCTATGTGGCGGATACGTACAACAACCGGGTCCAGAAGCTGAGAGTCATTCTCGATGGCGACGGTGATGGCATGGAGGATGTGTGGGAGGAACTCCACGGGTTGGACTGTCATGATCCATCCGATGCGTTGACGGACCTGGATGGGGATGGATTGTCGAACATCGGCGAGTACCGGCTGGGGACGGATCCCGGGCGACGGGATACCAACGGGAACGGGGCCAGTGACGGTTGGGATGTGGCCCACGGACTCAATCCGGCGGGGCCGGGCGCGGCCAGTGTGATTCCCCCGACGGTGGTGATTACCAGTGATGCCGCTGGGGCGGTCTATCCCGGAATGGTGGTGCGGGTGACGGCTTCGTTCAGTGAGCCGGTGACCAATACGCCGGGGCCGAAATTGTCGCTGGACGGCGGGGCCTTCCTCTGGCAGGCGGCGATGAGCATGAGCGGGCCCTCGACGTGGTATTACGACTACACGGTACAGGCCGGGGATGTTGGCGCGGTGAATGCCGCGGTAGGTGGCGCTGTTGATTTGCAGGGCTACAGTCAGGATCTTGATCCCACGATGCAGGGGGCGCTGTTCACGGTTGCTCCCTCGGCCACGCTTGAAATTGCCGGATTTGGCGGGGTTCCGCAAACCTTGTCGTGGGACGGAGTTTCAAATGGTATCTACCAGATTGAGAGTTCACCCAACCTGTTGTCGAACGTGTGGACCGGGGTCGGCGGGGTGACGTCATCCTTTAACGGGGTGCTGATATGGACCAATGGCGGACTGGTGACCAATCTGGTTGAATTTTTCAGGATCAAGTGGATGAATGCGCCGTAAGGTGTTGGTGTGCGGATTTTACTAAAACTTAACATGGACATCATGGACGGCAACAATAACAGGGAGTATGCTTTAGTTGATGGTGAAATCAGGGGGATTTTTTGGGGTGTCTGGTTTGGTGGTTTGGAGAAGTCGCGGTGAGTAGAATGGTGAAGATGATCATGAAACAGATTGGGTTAGTCACAATGTGTGCGGTTTTGGTATTAGCGGGTTGCTCCAAATCGGAGCGTCCTGTTAAGCCGACCCCTGCGCCGAAGGCCGTGAAGACACAGACGGCGTCGAATGCGGTGCCCGAAAAGGGGGCCGGTGCGGCCTCGGCCAAGAAGGAATTCATCACGGCTCCCACGAAACCCGATGCCCGCGAGGTGTACGCGAAGACTTATCCTTTCCCCGACGGCAAGACCAATGCGCCTGTCGTATCGCCCGAGGAATCCATGCGGGCGGCCAAGGAACGCGGGCGGGCGACGGCGTGGCGGTTGATGGGTGAAGCCATTGTGCACACCCAGCAGGAGATGGACAAGGTTGGTGAGCAGATGGCCGTGGTGGAGAATGCGGCGCGGACCAACGATCAGGTGATGGCGGCGTGGGCGGTGATGGGAGCGAAACGGGCGGCCTACGATGCGGAACGCGGCAAGATTCAAGGAATGGCAGATCTTTACAAGGCACGGGAAGCAGCCAAGGTGCGATTGCAGGAATTCAATTCGAAGGGAAATGACCAGAATGCAGTGGCGGCCGCCACCGAACTGAAGGCGGAGATCCGGCGATTGGGGAAAGCCATGGTTGAGCTGGAGTTGAAGGGGCGAGCCGAGTCGCTCTCTTTGAAGCAGGCGGTTGACGATTGGAGAGCCTCAGAGTCCGGTTACCAGACCAGCCTGATGGCGGTACCCAGTTTTGGGGAATTGGCTAAAAAGCATCAGGAACTTTCAGTGCAATACGCGAGCGT
>JBIKMI010000245.1:0-4319 GCA_044359285.1 Kiritimatiellia bacterium | reverse complement strand
TACCGCCTCCGGCGGAATAACAAATTTCCTTCGCGATCTTTGCGAACTTCTGTTCAAATGTCTTTTGTTCAAATCATGACCAAGATGCGATTGATTCAAGTCGTAAGGGACTAATCGCAGATGCGCCCGGTAGCCATAATGCGAATTGCAGGACTTGCAGAATGACAAGTGGATTACTATGATGAGCAGGGTTAAGATTGCGAGTGATTAGGTGTCTCGTTTCGGATGGGAGAACATTGGGCATGGCAAGGGAAAGGTGTAAACAGTCCATAGATAGCGGGGAGGAGGACACTCCCCGCGCCTGGTGTTTTGACGGAACCGCCAAGGCGTATGGGCGGCTGTTTCCGGAATTACACTGGGAAGATGTTCCGGTGGCATGGTCCGTAATCGACGCCGCCATCAGGACAGAGTTGGAGAACAGCCGGACGCGTCTGGCGCTTACCCCCGTGCCGTACAGCGTCTTGCCGGGGTTGGCGCAGGAGGGGTGGATTCGTCCGCTCGACGCGTGGTTCACTCCGGAACAACTTTCGTGCTATGCGCCGGAGGCGCTCGAACTGGCCACCGTGGGCGGCCGGTTGTACGCCATCCCCGATGACATCCTGACGTTCGTGTTGTTCATCCGGCGGGATCTTCTGGAGAGCCTGAAGGTGGGACCCCCACACACCTGGGCTGAGTTCGAGGCCCTTGCCGCGCGGTTGGCGTCGCGGCGGCTGGCGCCGGCCATGCTGGCCGGGGGCGAGAGTTTCCGGCTGGCCTTTCTGCTCTCCCTGCTCGGCTCCAACGGCGTCTTTCCCGCCGCCGGTGCTGTGCTGATGCAGGATGCTCCCCGCATGATCGAGTGCTACGACTGGCTACGCCGCCTCACCATCGAGCGCGGCCTTTTGCCTTTGGAAGAGCTTACCCACCCGCGATCGGTGAATTTGGGCACGGTCCTGCGCAAGCGGGCCTGGGGATTCGGCTGGGGCATCCAATTCGCGAACCTGTCGCCGGCCGTCCTGCGCCGCTACGCCTTCCTTCCGTTTCCGCGGGGACCGTCCCTGCCTGACGGCGCGCTTCCGTGGCGGCCCATGCGGGGAACCGGTTGGTGCATCCCCTGGAGCCGGGCGGTTCCGGACGCGGCGGTTGCCGCCTTGCGGACGATTCATGCGCCGGAAACCCTGCGCGCCATCCATGCGTCCGAAAGCACGCCTTTCATTGCGGTCCGCTCACTCTGGGACGATCCGGAGGTGTGCCGCCGGTATCCGCTCTATCGTTCGGCGGCGGGTTTGGTAGAAGGTGCGCGGCCGGTGCTGGCGGGCGGGTTCCCGCACTTCCGCCGGTTGGATCTGACGTTCCGAAATGCGTTGCTGGACCGTGTGACCGGCAAGGAGTGGATCGAGGAGTACGGCGGCGCGTTGACGGCACCGGTGCCGATCCGGTCCGTTCTTCGTGCCATCGACACACAAACTACCGGGGTTAGAGGCGTGGGCGATGTGGCCCGTTCGCTGGGGTTGCACCCGGTGCGCCTGCGCCGCCTGCTGCGGCGGGAATTGAATGAGTCGGCCGGGGTCTACTTCCGGAAGCGGCGCCTGGAGACGGCCCGCGCGCTGCTGGCCGCCGGCGGACTGAACGTCAAGCAGGTTGCCGCACAGGTTGGATATCGCAGCGACACGGCCTTCAGTCGCGCCTACCGCCGGCACTTCGGCCACTCACCGACATCCCCTGCCCAGATCTGAGTTGTGGTCGCTTCTGCTCGTGTTTTGTTCAAAACGGCACGCTAAATCCATTATACCGACGGAAGGATAAATGGGACAATAAAAAGGAAATACAAATAAGCGCGAGCACTCGTGGGCCCCGCCGAAAAAGTCGGCGGGTTACTGCACAGGGGCGCGTGATCATATGGGAGGCGAACCGATGAAGACAGGCACGAACGGACGAACGATCGGGGCGATTGGTTTCATCCTGCTGGCTTTGGCGGCGGGTGCGGCGCAGGCAGCTGAGAATACGTATCTAGTCGGCAGCGGCCAGACGTATACGACCATCCAGTCGGCGCTCAATGCGGCGCGAACAAACAATGCCGCCACGGACACCCAGATCGTCCGGATCATGGATTCGAGCGGCAGTTACACCAACGAGGATCTTGCGCTCTCCGCCACGTGGAGCACCCGCAAGTTGATCCTGGAGGCGGATGCGGGGCAGACCCCCACGCTGTACCGCATCACTCTGGACAAGAACATAGGGGAGGTGATGTTGAAGGGGCTCAAGTTCAGAAGTCCGAAAGCGGGCAGTGGCACAGTCTACGGGGGTGTGGGGATCACTCAACAGGGCTCCGCACCCAACGGCACCGGGACCGCCCCCATCACCATTACCAACTGCAACTTTGAGCAGACCGGCAACGCCGGCGGCCAGGGCTGGACGGACGGTGTCTTCATCCGGGCCTCGGACGCCGCGGGCACGTTCGGCAAGATCACCGTGGCAACCTGCAATTTTGACATGACCGCGGGGGGAACCAGTTCCGGCGCAAGGGGAGTCACGACGGCCTATATGGACAACAAGGCCAACGCGGAAGTGTACGACTGCGTCTTCCTGGGCGGTAAGTACGGCGTGGCCGACGACTGCAACGCGGTATCGCCTTCCATGGTTGCGATGAATGTTCATAACAACCTTTTCCATTCCCAGAACTTCGCCGGGTACTACAAGTTAGCCACCATCACGAGTTCCTTGGCCTACATGACGGTCGAGAACAACACCTTCGTGAAGATTTACGACCGGGTCAACGGCTACGGATTCGGCGGAGCTATCAGTCTGCGGGGATCGCCCATTGTGACCGGAACGATCAAGGACAACCTGATCGTGGGCGACGACACGAACGTGGTCACTGCCGGCATCGGCTGGCTTGGTGATGTCGTGACGGAATGCAACGCGGACTACAACGCCTTCGTGGCCATGACCAGCAACAAGGTGGCCTATTGGAACAGCTCGAGGACGATCACCGAGCTCAACGGCTTGACGAACGCCGCCAACAACCAACTCAACGACACCCTCACCCCGGCCAACCTCTTCGCGAACTACGGCGGCACCACGGACTACCGCAACGACTACCGGCTCAAGTTTGGCGCATGGGCCTTGACCGCCGCCTCGGATAGCAGTTACGTGGGCGCCTTCGGCCAGCAAAAACCCGTCGTGTCGGTGACGGCGAACGACAACACCGCGACCGAAGCCGGGCCGACGACCGGCCAGTTCACCGTCAGTCGCGGCACCCGCACGGATGGCGCCCTGGCCGTCAACTTCACGCTCAGCGGCTCGGCCACGCCGGGGGGTGACCCGAACGACTACACGCTCACCTTCGCCGGGACCGGCGCGGCGGATTACGCGGCCAAGACCGGCAGTGTGACGATCGCCGACGGCGCGACGAACGCCACGGTTACGGTCACGCCGTTTGACGATTCGGCGGTCGAGTTTGACGAAACGGTTGTCCTGAAGATTGCCGCCGCCGTGGAGTATGTCGTGGGTTCGCCTTCCAGCAACACAGTGACCATCGCCAGCGACGATGCCGGTAACTTGGCCCCGGTGGTGAACGCAGGCACGGACCAGACCGTTGTGGTCAACACACTCCCGACGGGAGCCGTGACGCTCAGCGGGTCCGCCACCGATGACGGCCAGGTGGCGCCGATGACCTACCAGTGGAGCAAGCAGAGCGGCACGGGGACGGTGACCTTCCCCGGCGGCGCAACACTCACGAACACAACCGCGACCTTCGACACCGCCGGCGCCTATGTGCTGCAACTCGTGGCGTACGACGGCGGACTCTATGGGACCGGCACGGTGACGGTCACGGTCTATACGAACAGCGCCCCGGTGGTGGAGGCGGGTAGTGACCGGACCGCCACGTTGGCGAGCACGGTCAACCTGGCCGGTTCGCTCGTGACCGACGACGGGTTGCCCACGCCGCCGCCAGCCGTCGCGTACGCGTGGAGCCAGGCCAGTGGAGCGGGCACGGTGACGTTCGGGAACTCCACCAACCTTGCCACGACGGCCACGTTCAGCCAGCTCGACACGTATGTCCTGAGGCTGGTGGCCAACGACGGACTCGGCCTCTCAGGGACCGACACGGTGACCGTCACGGTGCGTGATGTCGCCATCTTCACCGCCGTTACGAATGCCTTGTTCAATGCGGCGGACACGTGGACCCCGGCGGGCGGCCCGCCGCTGGCTGGCGACACGGCGATCATCACCGACAAGACCGTCACGGCCTCTAACTCGGCGCATATTGCGGGCGGGACGATCGTGAACGTGTCCGCCACCGGCAATCTGACCCTCGCCGCCTCGGGCGGGACCTG
>JBIKMI010000244.1:0-4321 GCA_044359285.1 Kiritimatiellia bacterium | reverse complement strand
ATAAATCTTTCATCAGATCGAGCGGTAGCGGATGGGTGGGTGTTTCCAGAAGCGTTTGAACGTCTTTGAAAAATGAAAGGCGTCGTAGAACCCAAGGCGCTCGGCGGTAGCCTGGACGCTCAGGCCGCTTTCAAGCATGGTTTTCGCTTCCTCCATCCGGCGCTCCAGGATGTATTGCCTGGGAGTCTTCCCGAATTCACTTTCAAAATGGTGGGCCACAAAGGAAGCGGACCTGCCGATCGCCTTCGCAAGTTGTTCCGTGGTGATTTTCCCGTGTCGATGGGTTTCGATATGGGCGATCAGCTTTTCAGCCCACGCCTTGTTGCGGTAGCGGATCAGTTCATTGTTGATGATGGATTCGCTGACGCATTTCAACAGGTGGCCGACATCGCGCGCCTTTTCCACCGTATAGGGCGGCAACATTCCGTGGAGCCGCTTCAAAAAGCCGCTCCACGTTCCATGGGGCGTCTGGGCGGGATCCCGCAACTGACCGAATACGATGGCGCCGAGATAGATGCCATGCCGGTCATACAGCGGAACGATTCCCTCGATGAGACCGCAGTGGCAGTGATAGATGAGCACATCTCGCGACCGCTTGGCTGCCGCGAGATGGGTTTTGTCGCAACGCACGCACCGGGCGGCGTTCTCCTTTTTCCGCCGGAACGCCGTACAAAAAGGCGACATGGGTTTGACATGGAAGTATTCCAACTCGTGCTCCTGCATGTCGAAGAACGTGATGCGGATATCAAAGAGCCGGTGCAGACGGCTCATGATCTGATCCATTTCCCTTGTCGCAATGGCGTACGGAAGCATGCGCCCCCCCTTCCTGAAACATGTATTATTATTTGCACGATTCTACATGAAAAAATCCCCGCGTCCATTCCCGTATCGGGAATCTTGCGGCAGACTGGGTCCCTGAAAAGAAAGGACTATTCATGCCGTCTGCCTCCATAGCTCAGTTGATGCTCCGGGCCCGCCGCTCCGGCATCGTGATCCCCGCCTTCAATATCCCGTATTTGCCCATGGTGGAGCCCGTCGTGCGGGCGCTGAAGGACTGCAACAGCTTCGGGCTTGTGATGGTGGCCCGCCTCGAATGGGAGAAATTCGAGTCCGGGAGCCTCGAAGCCGTCCGCGACGAATATGCCAGGTTTCGCTTGCCCCGCCATACCCGCCTGCATCTGGACCATATTCCGGTGATCGACGAGGACGGCCTGCGCGTCGATTACGCCGGGATCATCCGCCGGGACATCGACGCGGGTTATGAGTCGGTCATGGTGGACGGCTCGCGTCTGCCGTTCAGCGAAAACGTTGCCTGCACCAGGGCGGTCGTGGACATGTCGCACACCGCCGGAATTCCGGTGGAAGCCGAACTGGGCGCGGTGCTGGGACACGAAGCGGGGCCTCTCCCGCCCTACGAGCAACTGTTTGCCTCCGGGAAAGGGTTCACCGATCCCGGCGAGGCCCGACAGTTTGTCGAGGCCACCCGCGTCGATTGGCTTTCGGTGGCCATCGGCAATATTCACGGAGCGATATCCGCAGCGTCCAAGGGCGCGACGAAAGTCGCCGCCCGTTTGAACATCGATCATCTTGGCCGGATTCACGCCCAAACGGGGATACCGCTTGTGCTGCATGGCGGCACGGGCATCCACAAGGATTGCATCCTGGACGCCGTCAAGCACGGCATTGCCAAGATCAACGTGGCGACCGCCATCCGCCAGCCATACGAGCGGATGATTGCCAAAGGAGTTGGCGCGGCGCAGGACGCCGTCTATGCGGCGATGCTGACGGTGATTCGTGAAGATCTCGAAGTTCAGGATTCCGCAACCCTACTTACTCCGGAGAGTTGACCATGATGAAGACCAAACCCGCCATATTCGCACTCTATTTCGGAAACCGCGGCTTTTTTCCTGAAAAGCTGATCTCCGGTGCCAGGACGGAGATGACGACGGTTCTGAACAAGCTGGGCTATGGATCCCTGCTGATGGATGAATCCCTGACTCGCTACGGGGCTGTGGAGGGGATCCAGGACGGCCTGCGCTTTGCGCAATTCCTGAAAGACAACCGCGGCCGCTATGACGGCGTGATCCTCTGCCTTCCGAACTTCGGCGATGAAACCGGCGCGATTGCCGCGTTGCAGGACTGCGGGGTTCCGATTCTCATCCAGGCCTATCCGGACGACCCCGGCATGATGGGGTTTGCCGACCGCCGCGACGCGTTTTGCGGAAAATTCTCCGTGATGGACGTGTTCTGCCAGTACGGTCTGCCGTTTACCACCTTCCAGCCCCACACCATCGCCCCGACCTGCAAGGCCTTTGAAACCCATCTCCACCAGTTTGCCGCTGTTTGTCGCGTTACAAACGCCATGAAGCGAATGACGGTCGGTGCCATCGGAGCGCGTACGACCGCCTTCAAGACGGTGCGCTTTGACGAATTGACACTGCAGCGCTATGGCATCACGACCGAGGCGCTTGACCTCTCGGAGGTGTTCCTGCGCATCCGGGACGTGAAGACGACGGGCGACCGGTATACGGCAAAGGCAGAGCGGCTGCGGAACTACACCCGCTGGACCAACGTGCCGGATGAGAAGTTCACCATGCTGGCCAAACTCGGCGTGGTGCTCGACGATATCATTGACGATTACAAGCTGGACTGCATGGCCTTGCGTTGCTGGATCGAAATCGAAAAGGAACTCGGCATTTCGCCCTGTGTGATTGTCAGCGAACTGAACGATCGCGGCCTTGTTTCGGCCTGCGAACTGGACGTCTGCAATGCGGTGCCGATGTTTGCGCTATCGCTCGCTTCCGGCCGTCCTTCCACCTGTCTCGACTGGAACAACAACTACGGGGACGATCCCGACAAGTGCATCCTCTTCCATTGCGGCCCGGTTCCCCAGAGCCTGATGGCCGCCAAAGGACAGGTGATTGACCACCCGATGTTTGCCAAGGCGTTCGGCGCCGGCTGCGGGTGGGGCTGTAACGTCGGGCGCATCGCGCCATCCCCGATGACCTTTGCCAGTTCCAAGACAACGGATGGAAAACTGTGGTGTTATCTCGGCCAGGGGGAATTCACACAGGATAAGATCGCGGATGACTTCTTCGGCTGCGCTGGCGTCGCCCAAATCGGGAACCTCCAGAACGTGCTGGAATATGTTGGCCACGAAGGCTATCGCCATCATGTCGGCGTTACCGCCGGACATGTGGCGCCGGCCGTTCGCGAGGCCTTCACAAAGTATCTCGGCTACGAACTCAAGAGCCTATGAGTCTCCTCGGCATCGATCTGGGAACCACCGGCTGCAAGGCAGGCGTGTTCGCGCTGGACGGGACCTGCCTCGCGCAGGCCTACCGTGAATACGACATGCTTCATCCGCGACCCGGCTGGTCGGAACTCGACAGCGAACTCGTCTGGCGCCAGACAAGAACCGTCATCGCGGACGTGGCGGCAAGAAGCAAGGCCGACCCGGTAACAGCGCTTTCGATCGGCTCTTTCGGCGAGGCCTTTGTGCCCGTTTCGAAAGACCGGCAGATCCTCGATAACAGCATTCTCTGCGTTGACGACCGCGGCCAGGAACACATTGACCGCTTGATCAGGCATTTCGGTCGCGACAGATTATACTCCATCAACCCCAATCTTCTCGGCCCCAACTATTCGCTGCCGAAGTTGCTCTGGCTGCGGGAGCACCGTGCAGGGGTTTATGAGCAGGCCGCCCATGTTCTTCTCTGGGCCGATTTCATCGCCTTCATGTTGGGGAGCGAGGCGGTTACGAACAACTCGCACGCCAACCGGACGCTTCTATTTGATCTCGAGCGGAACGACTGGTCGGATGAACTGCTCGACTGGAGCGGCATTCCCCGCAACAAACTCGGGCGCGTGGTTTCCGGCGGAACGGCGATAGGGACCGTTTCGAATGCCATGGCCGCCGAACTGGGACTCCCAGGGGAAGTCCGGATAATCGCGGGCGGCCACGACCAGTGCTGCAACGCGCTGGGATGCGGCATCGTCACTGCCGGCCGGGCCGTTTATGGAATGGGCTCCTTCGACTGCATCACGCCGGTCTATGCGAAGCCAGCCGATTCCCTGTGCATGCTCCGCGAGAATCTGAATATCGAACACCACGTCGTGCCGGATCTCTTTGTCTCTTTCCTGTACAATCAGAGCGGCCTGCTGGTGAAATGGTTCCGCGACACCTTCGCGTCCGCGGATGTGCCTCCCGCAGGAAAGGGCATTTATGAGTACCTGGATGAGGAAATCCCGGAGGCCCCAACCCGCCTGCTGATCCTGCCGCATTTCGATCCGCCTCCACACCATTCGCCGGACACCTCGG
>JBIKMI010000397.1:0-4331 GCA_044359285.1 Kiritimatiellia bacterium | reverse complement strand
AAAAAAGAAGACGACCAGCACCATCTGGCCGACGATCTGGAGACTCGGAATGCGGAGCGCACCGCTGACCTCGCCGCATCGCAGCTCGCGATCATGAGCATGATGGAGGAAGAGGTCGAGTCACGCCATGTCATAGAAACTGCCAATAGCAACCTGATGCAGGAAATCACCAGGCGCAAGCGGGCGGAGGAACAAATTCGTACCCTCAACATGGAACTGGAACAACGAGTTGCCGAGCGCACCGAACAACTGGATGCCGCAAACAAGGAACTGGAAGCCTTCAGTTATTCGGTCTCGCACGACCTCCGGGCGCCGTTGCGGCACGTTCAGGGCTATGTGGACATGCTCGGGCGCGAGGCCGAGGGTCGGCTGTCGGAGCAAGGTCGGCATTATATGAAGACGATTGGGGACGCCAGTCTGGAAATGGGCGTGCTGATTGACGACCTCCTGGCGTTCTCGCGCATGGGCCGGGCGGATATAACTGAGACAAGGGTGAATCTGGACACACTGGTGCAGGACTCTCTGCGCGTTTTGGAGCCTGCCTCACGCGGGCGGAATATCGTCTGGAAGATCCCTCCCTTGCCTGCGGTACAGGCCGATCCCGCGATGCTACGACTGGTCCTGGACAACCTGCTAGGCAACGCGGTGAAGTTCACCCGCCCGCGCGACCCGGCGCACATCGAGATGGGGTGCGCGGGCACGGAAGATGGATGCGTCGTTCTGTTCGTACGCGACAATGGCGTCGGGTTCGACCCGCAGTATGCCCATAAACTTTTCGGCGTGTTCCAGCGCCTGCACACGTCCGAGCAATTTGAAGGCACCGGCATCGGTCTGGCCAACGTCCGCCGCATTATTACCCGGCACGGCGGGCGCACCTGGGCAGAGGGCAAACTCAACGAGGGTGCGACGTTCTATTTCACGATCAAGACAGCATTGAAGGAGCAAGAAGAAGGAGTATGACCATGAACATCGAACTGAAAAGCATCCTGTTGGTGGACGACAGTCCGCGCGATGTTGAACTGACACTCAACGCCCTGGCGCAGAGCAACCTGGCCAACGAGGTTGTCATCGTCGGGGACGGCGCAGACGCGCTCAACTACTTGTATCGGCGCGGCTCGTTTTCCGCGCGCCCCGCTGGCAATCCCGCAGTGGTGCTGCTCGATCTGAAAATGCCCCTGGTGAATGGCGTCGAGGTCCTGAGGCAGATCAAGAGTGATCCGCAACTCAAGATGATTCCGGTGGTGGTGATGACTTCTTCACGTGAAGAGTCGGACTTGGTGACGAGTTACGAACTGGGCGTCAACGCCTACATTGTCAAACCCGTCAGCTTTCAGGAATTCGTCACGGCGGTGAAACTGTTGGGCGCCTTCTGGGCCGTGGTGAACGAGCCGCCGCCCGGCAGCGTGCGTCCGATACGGGCCAAGGAATCAGGCCGTTAGCGAGGAGATGGCGATGAACAATCCAGTGCTGATTCTGTATCTCGAAGACAACCCACGTGACGTGGAACTGCTGCGGGATAAACTGCAACAGTTAACGATTCCCCACGAATTGCGGATCGCGACCGGTCGCGCGCAATACGAGGCCGCGCTGGCTGAGACCCGGTTTGATCTGATCATTTCGGATTATGCCCTGCCGGACTACGATGGCTTAGCCGCCCTGGCTCTGGCGCTTGACAAGCAACCCGATGTCCCTTTCATTCTGATCTCCGGCACGTTGAGTGAGGAGCAGGCGGTGGACAGCCTGCACCGCGGTGCAACCGATTATGTGATCAAGCAGAACCTGAAGCGGCTGGTCCCTGCCGTGTTGCGGGCCTTGACCGAGGCCGAGGGACATCAGAGACGCCGGGCGGCCGAGACGGCGCTACAGGAATCCACTCAGATGATCGAAGGGATTATCGACTCCATGCCCGTGCGGGTCTTCTGGAAGGACAAGAACCTCGCGTACCTGGGGTGTAACGCGACCTTTGCGCGCGATGCGGGGTTTGCCGCCCCGAATGACCTCATTGGGAAAGACGATTTTCAGATGGTGTGGCGCGAACAGGCGAAAGCGTATCGCGCCGATGACCGGGCGGTCATCGAGAGCGGTTGCGCCAAATTGCTCATCGAGGAATCCCAGACAACCCAAACTGGCGACACCATCACGCTGTTGACCAGCAAACTGCCGCTACGCAATTCGCACGGCGAGATTACCGGCGTGCTCGGAATGTATATGGACATCACCGAGCGCAAGCGGGCGGAAATGAAGATAAAGAACGAGCAAGCCCTGAGTAATGCCATCATCGAAGGCATCCCCGGAACTTTCTACATGCTGGATGAAAACGGCAAATATGTCCGGTGGAGTGCTTATCAGCGCGACGAGATTATCGGAAAACCCGATGCCGAGGTTTCCCAAACACTCGCGCTGGATACCATCCATCCGGATGATCGTGCGCTTATTCTGTCAAAGATTGAAAATGTGCTTAAAAATGACGTGCAGGAGGCTGTCGAAGGCCGAGTGCTTTTGCGCGGTGGCCCGGCCTTCGTGTGGTTGCTGATGACAGGCCGAAGATTAATCCTCAATGGGCGTCCGTTTCTTGTGGGTATTGGGATTGACATCACCGCGCGGAAGCGGGCCGGGGAGGAGAAGGCCAAACTTGAAGACCAACTCCGCCAGGCCCAGAAGATGGAGTCGGTGGGTCGCCTCGCGGGCGGGGTAGCGCACGACTTCAACAACCTCCTCATGGGCATGATGGGTTACGTCCAGTTGTGCCTGGATAAGATCGCGCCGGATCATCCGATCCGGGAATACCTCAACGAAATCACGCACGGCGCGGAACGGTCGGCCGCGATCACCCGGCAACTCCTGGCCTTCGCGCGCAAGCAGACTATCGCACCGAGGGTCTTGGATCTCAACGACGCCGTGGCCGGCATGCTCAAACTTCTGCAGCGGCTGATCGGTGAGGACATCAAACTGGCATGGCGGCCCGGCGTGGCCCTATGGCCGGTCAAACTCGATCCATCGCAGATTGACCAAATCCTTGCCAATCTGTGCGTCAATTCGCGGGATGCCATCGACGGGGTCGGCGAAATTACCTTGGAAACCGGAAACAGCGCCATTGACGCAGAGTACTGCGCCAGACACAAGGAGGCCATTCCCGGCGCGTATGTGTTCCTGGCGGTCAGCGACAATGGCTGCGGCATGGACAAGGAGACGCTGGCGCAGGTGTTCGAGCCGTTCTTCACCACCAAGGGACTCGGCAAAGGCACGGGCTTGGGGTTGGCCACCGTGTACGGGATCGTCAAGCAGAACAACGGATTCATCTACGCTTACAGCGAGCCGGGCAAGGGAACGACGTTCAAGATCTATCTGCCCAAGATTGCGGCGGAGACCGTGGCGGCAACCGTCACCAGCAAGGCGGAAGCGCCAAGAGGACGCGGGGAGACCATCCTGCTGGCGGAAGATGAGAAATCACTGCGCGTGACGTGCGTTTTGTTCCTGGAAGCCCTTGGCTACAAAGTCCTGACAGCGGAGACCCCGGGGGAAGCATTGAAGATGGTTGCAGGGCATCCGGGTGACATCCATGTATTGCTGACGGACGTGGTCATGCCGGGGATGGATGGGCGGCAATTGGCGAAACGAATCAGCGCGGTCAAGCCGAACGTCAAGGTGCTGTTCATGTCCGGTTACACGTCCGACGTGATTGCCCAGCGTGGCGTCCTGGACGAGGGCGTGCAGTTCCTCTCGAAACCGTTCACGCGTGACGACCTCGCGCGCAAGGTGCACGAGATGCTGGCGGAAGGTAAAAGTAGTGAACAATAAACAGTGAACATGAGCGCGACGAACCCAAAGATTCATCTGAGAAGGACTGACAGGGCGTTACGTCAGGCAGAGGGCATAGCACTGGAGAAGACCGCAAGACGGGTCTCCGAGGAGCGTTTCCGTCTGCTCTTTGAAAGTTCCCGCGACGCCATCATGACCTTGGAGCCGCCCTCGTGGCGGTTCACGTCCGGAAACCCCGCAACGGTGAACATGTTCAGGGCGGCGGATGAGCAGGACTTCATCGCCCGGCAACCCTGGACGCTCTCGCCGGAACGACAACTGGACGGACGGCTGTCCGGTGAGAAGGCCAAGGAAATGATCGAGACGGCCATGCGCGAAGGGTTCCATTGCTTCGAATGGACGCATGCCCGGATCGGTGGCGAAGAGTTCCCCGCCGACGTGCTTCTGACCCGGATAGAACTCGGCGGGAAAGCCTTCCTCCAGGCGACGGTCCGTGACATCACCGAGCAGAAGCGGCTGAGAGCACACATAGAAATTAGCAGGGACATCCTGCAAATACTAAACGAGCCTGG
>JBIKMI010000243.1:0-4337 GCA_044359285.1 Kiritimatiellia bacterium | reverse complement strand
AAAGCCATCCCCGTCGCCATCCGGCGAGAGCAGTGTGTCATAAATCGTAATTGAGCCTGCGCCTCTGCGGAATTGCAAGCCGATGGCGTTCGTGTCCGCCAGGGAGACATTGAATATCCGGGAGGTGCCGAGGCCGCTGCCAGTGAGAATATTGCTGAAAAGATTGGTCACAACCACGGACTGATTGGTCAGAAGAAGCATGTCGAGGAATAGCGATGAATTGCTTGAATCCTGATAGCCCAGCTTCATGATAAGGCTGTTGGTCAACAAGGAGCGGCTAAACAGAACTTCCAGAGCCGCTTCATTGGAGTCATCTGGGGAAACATACCAGGCGGGGATATTGGTTGCCCAGACACCTGGGCCGGTTTTGAACGCCAAACCAAGCCAAGCAGGAAAGTTCGAGGCAATAATATCGTCATTCGTCCCAAGATAGCGGCTGTCGCCCCATGGAATATAGGCATCTTCCAATGCCAGCGCGCCGGTAATAGCCGCACTACACAGCACTATCGAAACTAGCAATATCTTTGCACGCGACGTCAGGAAACGCCATTGATGCCGAAGTTTTTGAATCATAACTGCTTACTCCAAATCCACGAAAGGCAAAAAAGATGACGGAATAGAATTTGCCAGTCAATACAATTGTTTAAAGCAGAGAGTGCTGGACAGCAACAGGGGGTCCCTTTATAACAAAGTGTTTTAGGAGGGCTCTCATATGAAACTACTAGTAACGGGCGGCGCCGGCTTCATCGGCAGCAACTTTGTACACCATATTCTGGCCACGCATCCGGAGGATGAGGTCGTCAATCTGGACGCCTTGACCTATGCGGGCAATATTGAAAACCTTGCCGATCTCGCCCAGAATCCCCGGCATACCTTCATTCACGGGGATATCACCTCGCCCCGGGATGTGGCCAAGGCCTTCAGAACCCACACAATCGATGTGGTGGTGAATTTTGCAGCCGAGAGCCATGTTGACCGGAGCCTGCACATGGGCCCGCGTGCCTTTATTAAAACCAACATTATGGGCACCCAGGTGCTGCTGGATGCCGCCCGGAAATTCAAGGTCCAGCGCTACCTTCAGGTCTCAACCGACGAGGTCTACGGGAGTCTGGGCCCGACCGGCGCCTTCACCGAGGAGACGCCGATTCAGCCCAACAACCCCTACTCCGCAACCAAGGCGGGCGCCGATTTCATGGTCCGGGCGGCCCAGCATTCCCACGGTCTTGACACCGTGATCACCCGCTGCTCCAATAATTTCGGACCGTATCAGTTCCCCGAAAAACTCATCCCGCTGATGATTGCCAATGCGCTCGCGGATAAACCCCTTCCGGTCTACGGCGACGGCCTGCATGTGCGTGACTGGATTTATGTGATGGATCACTGTTCCGGCATCGACACGGTTCTGCGGAAGGGAAAATCCGGCGAAGTGTACAACCTCGGAGGAAACTACGATGTGCCCAATATCCAGATCGTCAAGGGGATCCTGGCGATCCTGGGATCACGTACGTAAAGGATCGCCCGGGCCATGACCGCCGTTACGCCATGGATAACACGCGCGCCAAAACGGAGCTGGGCTGGGAGCCTGCTTATAAATTCGAAGAGGCCCTCAAATCTACCGTGTCCTGGTATGTAACCAACCAGACCTGGTGGAAGCGTATTCTCAGTGGTGAATACCTGAAGGCGTTTGACAAGATGTACAATTGGCGTGATGAGCAGTGCCGCTAAAACGCCCGCTGTGTGCCGGAAGAGGGAGCGGACTTAATTCTTGATGGATTCGATCTTTTCGATATCCATGGAATCAATCGTCTTGTAGATCCCGATCTGGATTTCCAGCCTGATCGCTCCGTCCGCTAATTTTTCCCCGAACGTGCCCATCAACACACTCCCGTTACGCAGGGTGACCTTTGTATCCATAATAAAGACCCGCTTGAGAATCTCCTTCAGGGTGACCGTCTGCCCCTTTTCCACCGTTACCCGTCGCGTCACCGGTCCGTGGCCTTTCATCCGAAGGGAGACCACATGCGACCCGACCGCCAACTCCTGGGTGAACAGGGGGATAGGATTGTCCGCGGACAAGGTCACGGCACCCTGCTCCACCTCATCAACAAAGACCTTGGCCCCTTCCGGCTTGGCGAAAACCTCCAGCGTCCCCACATTCCGCTCCAAACGAAGTTCTTCCACTTTCTTTTCACCCTGCTGGAACTCAACCGATCGCGTCAAGGTCGCATAGCCGTCCATTTCGGCCCTGAGTGCATGACTCCCCGCAGCGACTGAATCCAGCGTCAACGGTGCCTGCCCGACCAATTTTTCATCAAGATAGACCTTGGCACCTGTGGGAAAGGACATAATCGACAAGACGCCCGGTTCTGGCTTCAAGGTGATATCCAGTCTCTCCTCCGCATTGGCCAGGAGCTTGATCCTGGAGGAATAGGCCACATAACCCGGAAGTGATACAGATAATTCATTATCACCCGCAGGCAGACGATCAAGCGTGCAGGGGGTCACACCCTTGGGCAACCCATTGACATTAACCGCCGCGCCGGGCGGCTCACTCCGCAACACCAATACCGCCGAATCTGAAGAGAGTGAGACCAGAACCAGCTGGGGCGAACGGGATTGAACATTGAACTCAACCTCCCGGCTGAAATACCCCAACGATGTCGCCTTCAGGCGATACTTGCCCAGGGGCAGATCGGGAAGCAACAAGGGGGTTTTCCCGCGATGGGCCCCATTAATCTCAATATCGGCACCAGTGGGCGTGGAACGCAGCAGGACCAGTCCGGTGACCGGCTCCAGCTTGATGTCCACCAAGGACTTCCCCTGTGCCGATACCATAACCGTCCTCTGGGCAGGAATAAATCCGGGCATCTCGACCGCGATCAGATGCGGGCCCGGCAGGAGGCCGGACACCGAAAGAGGGGAAGCTCCCCGGGAGACGCCATCACACGAGACGGTCGCGTTATCAGGTGTGGTGGACACCGAAATTCTGGCCCCCCCCTCCTGCGCCAGGCAGGAAAAACAGCCGAGCACGGCCCAGCCGCTCAACAGGATTTTGATTAAAACGTTTGCCATACTATTTTTCCGTTGTCAGGTGCCGCTCCACTTCCACCAGACTTTGGCTGGCGGTCCGGTTACGCTCGTCAGAACGGTCCGGAATCATCTCGCAAATGATTTTCAATTGCCGGTCAGCTTCCTTCCATTCCCGTAATTTCACTGAACGTTCCGCCAGAAACCACAGGTCATCAAATCGACGCTGAAGTTCACGGGTGCATTCCGCCCTGGCGGTGGCGGCCTCCGCCAGAAACGCGGGCTTGGGCTGAATGGTTTCGAGGTACCACTCACATTCCTTGAAGGACCGGATGGCGTTGTACACATTCTCACTACGCACTTCGCGTTCATCCCACATTTTCTTCCCCTGCAGGAATGCCGCATTCGCCTTCTCGATCAAGACGGCCGGATCCACCGCCAGGGCGGCCAACCCCAGTTCATTCTTCCCGAATTCCTCAATCATGCCACGGGTGATCGCAAACACCTCAGGCTCGGCCTGATTCATCACCCGCACGCGCCGTGTCACCGCCCCGATGGTCACAGACAGGTCGCTCAGGTTGTACAGGCCAGGCTCAAGCCCGCTATACTCCTCCCGCAAATCCAATATTCCGACGGCCTCCAGGGAGCGTGCCAGATCCCGCTGAAGTTCCGGAGCCACTTTTTTATCGCGCCTGACATGCCGGTCACGCTCCAAGTCATCCACCTCAACCCGCAGGACATTCTTCTTCAGCTCCAGGGCATATCTGAAAATATTTGAAGCAGACCCTTCCACCCGCTCATACATGATTTCAAGATCCGGCAAGTCAGCCTGAGGCTGAAGTTGAGGAGGAGGCGGGGGCGTTAAAAGCGCCATGACAGGTTTATAAAGCCAGACCACCAACACGAGCACCAGCATAATGGACACCAGCCAAAGCAAGTTGCGCCGCAAGGCATTCTGGCCGTCCAGCCCACGCGCCATCGCCCCCTTACGAAGGCCCAGATCCAAGGGAGCTTCGGACTCCTTGAGGGGAGTGGCCGCAGGCATCATCACTTTGCTCTCGGGCTGGACCGCAGGGGTTCCGTCATTGACGACTTGAATTCGGCTATCCCCTGCCAGAATTTCATCCCGGAGATGGAGCCGGTGTTCCTGAATCAGTTCTCCATTGACCATGGTTCCATTCGCACTGCCCAGATCGGATACCCAGAGCCCATCATCCGCCATGAAAAAACGACACTGGAAGCGGGACATCGCCTCATCCGCAATGGAGATATCATTCCGTGATGAACGCCCGATGCGGACGCCCTCCCGG
>JBIKMI010000242.1:0-4384 GCA_044359285.1 Kiritimatiellia bacterium | reverse complement strand
TTGTCAAAACTACTGATCGCCATGCTTTGGGGGATATTTGCATGACTCGCGGTGAATTCATTTTTCAGTTGCTATCCCAAAACGAAGTTCAGTCCGATCTTGTCTTAAGCGCAAACCAGAGGGCTGGTATTTTGGAAATTTCAGCGAAGCCGTTTCAAGAAATACCGCATATAAGCAATATGCTTGTTTCGGCTAGAAGCGCAAAGAATCAATTTGAGCACGCAGAACAAATTCATCATGCAGGAGAAGTGATAGATCGGTATCGATTGGAGTCTGCTTTGCATTTATTGGATCCACTCCAATTCGAGCGATTGTGGCAGATAGTTGGACAAATCGAGGGATCAGTGACATTTTTATATAATACTGATGCACAGAAGTACGTTGGTCTTAGCAATGAGCAAATGCTTTCAATCCGAAGTGGTTATGATTCGCGCTCAAAGAAAAGATTAGAGACGAGCCAGCGCTTGGGGAGGCAAATGATAGCTGGCATTGGTCCCGGTGAAAGCGTGGTTCAAAGAGAAGCAGAAATTCAACGGTTAAGCCAAAAGATTCAGGCCATCGATTTTGACATTAACAAGTCGCTGTTAGCTGTTTTGAGCACAGATCAGAAAGAGAAGTGGAATGCATTTCTCGGTAGGCCCTTGACAATTGAATGGAAAGCGGGCGGGGAACCATTGCGAATGTATTAACCATGGGCTATTTCCTGACAACCAATCCCGAAAACGCAGTGCCGCCAAATTCCTGGGCGAGCCCGAAAACGCACACCCCCGGCTCACCAGTGAAGGAACGCGGCTATAGATTTTACAATCCCGAAGTCGGGCGGTGGGTGAATAGGGATCCTCTTACAGAAAAAGGGCATAAAGTGTCTCTTGGGAATAAACGCCCCAATTTTAAAATGTTCAATTTAAAAAACGACCATGGATTGTTAAATGCCGTAAGGGCTGAAGGGGTTGGGGGGTGGCATTATTATGCATTTGTATTCAATAACCCTGTTAACGCTATTGATCCCACAGGAAAACAACCTGTAAATGATGTATGTTGCGTGTCAACTGATATCCCCACAGTCAAATGTAAATGTACTTTTCTTGCCTGGAAACATAAGCCGACAACACCTTGCACGTCACAGAATCAAGGGGCAATGGAAATAGTAGACTTCGATGCAGGTTGCTCTGGGGCAGGGCATTCTGCATGCATCAGAGCTCAGTGTCGTAATCAGGGATGTAAAGTCAGGATGACATGGTATTGCGAATTCATTATCGAGGACAATGATGGCAATGTTGTTGATGATCCTGGTTTAAATTGGCATGGCGGTTCCACTATCTTAAAGGATTGCGGATATGCCCTTTAAATTGAATCATAGAAATAGTTTATTGATTTTGGGTGTAGGGGTGCTGTTGGTTCCATGTCTACTGTGGTTTCTTTTATGCAAAGCCCACAAGGTTACTACAACAAATATGATGCCGACGGTCATGATCGGTGACCTTGTTTATGCCGAAAAGTTGTCGTACAAAATTCGAGAACCAAAGCGAGGAGAAATTGTCCTTTTTGAAACACATGCAGTTCCTGCTGTCGCAAAAAGACGACTTTATATTGCACGCCTTATAGGCATTCCTAAGGATAATATTCGATTTGATCCGCCGAATCTGATTGTCAATAGGAAGAAACTCCTTGTTCCTCAGATTTTCGAGAAAATCACTTTATGTCAACAGGGGTACGAAGGATTCTTACTTCCCGATTCCGAGAAATCGGGAGTTATCATGATTACGAAAACTAACGAGATCCAGTTAGGCGAATATGAATATTTTGTCGTGGGCGATAATATGAAGAGCAGTTTTGATAGTCGTTATTGGGGTGCTTTGCCAAAACAAAATATTATTGGTCGTGTCATAGGCCTTTTCAGAAATCTTGACCCATATTGAGGTATGAGTAACGAAATGAAACTGGATTTTATTGACCGGCGCAAAGCTGGTTGATTTTCTTCGGTATTTGTTGCGGGCCGAATACCCATCGTAGATTTGGCCGAATTGGTGCCGTAGCGATTTGACGCTTCTGGCCGGACTGCCATCCAATTCGGTGACCGAATAACCGTGCTCTCATCGTGTTGCTATGATCACGGCGGCCATTTCAACTATCTTCGATTCCCACAAACTCGTCATTCCTATTGATCTGGCATAAAATTCCTCCATAGGGAGGTGTGCCATGAAGACTCGTAACTGCAAGTATTGCCGGGAACCGTTCCTGCCTGAGATCCACAACGCCTGGCACCAGCGGTACTGCACCCAGAAAGAATGCCAGCGGGCGCGCAACCGGGTGAGCTGCAGGCGATGGCGACTCAATAATCCCGGGCATTTCAGCGACTATGCCCAACGCATGGTGGATTGGCGAGCGCGGCATCCCGGCTATTGGCGACGGGAAAGGCGTAAATTCTTGTCGGTTGAAATCATGCTGCCGGTCTGCCAAACCGGACAGTGCGGCGTGGGGATGAGAATCTCTGACCGGGACGGGTTTACGTTACGACACGTCGTTATCAAGTGGAACCCGGAATGGCCGACTGTCTGCCATGATATGGGGGTTACGTTACAAAACGTCGTGGCCGGGCTCGGATTTCGGATCTATCGTATTAGGCATGAGCAGGGAAAAAGTCATGTCGCAGATGACGGAAACAGGGATGGGAGCGGATCAGGCGGGTCTGATCGAGCGGGTGGTGTCGTTCTATCACAAGGCACTCAAGAGCGCACAAAAGGGCAGGAGTTGGCTCAAGCGTCAGGGACTCGACAACGAGGGGTTTCAGGCGCAGTGGCTGATGGGGACGGCGGATGGACGGCTGTTCAAGAGTTTGCCGACTGATGGGAGCGGGACCGTGGCCCACCTGCGGAATTTCGGGATCCTGACGCCTGCAGGCGGTGAGTATTTCCTCGATTGCATGACGCTGCCGATTCGGGACGGTGACAACGGTATTGTCTCGCTGGCCGGTATTTCATTTCAGAATGAGGAGAGGATCCTGGCGACGAGTCCCACTGCTCTCTGGAATGCCCCAATCATCCGGCTCTACCCCGAACTGATCCTCACGACACGCCTGCTTGACGCCCTGAGCCTGCATCTGGCGGGGTTTCCCCAGACTTGTGCGGTGGTGGGGACCCATCTCAAGCCGATGGATCTCGCCCTGTTGCATGACGCCGGGGTACGGCGCATCCTCTTGCTTGGTACCACGCCCACAGGCACTTTGCTCACCGAACAACTGGCGGCTTTTTCGGTTCGGTCACATCCCGTGGCTGCCCATACGTTCATGACTGAGAAGGGCTTGCCGGAACTTGTTGTTGAGGTGGATCGCCTGCTGTCGGTGTTCGCGGGGAAGACGGGAGATGGCCGGATGGAACGGGTGAATGAGGGGTTCACGGTCAGTTTCGGGCGTCGTCGATATGAGGTGTTGGGCGTGGATAAGAACGCCCGCCGACTGAAAGTCACACTCAAGACCGAGCGATCCGGCAAACTGCATGTGGATACTCTGGATCTCTATCATGCCAAATCCCGTAAGACTCTTTTGCAGGACCTGAGTTGTTTCTTCGAGGAGTCGCCCGCAGTGATAGACGGCGACATTGCCAAATTGATCAAGATGGGGGAGGACTTTACGCCGGGACAGGGGACATCCGGCGGGACGGTTCCGGTAGTTGTCATGACCGATGATGAGCGGCGTGAGGCGGAAGCATTTGGCAAGGCGGAGAACCTGATGGACCAGATTCTGAAAGACTATCATGCCTGCGGATTGGTGGGAGAGGAGTCCAATATCCTGCTGTGCTATCTGGCGGCGGTAAGCCGGCAAACGGCTGAGCCCATCTCGGTGCTGGTGCTTTCCAGTTCGGGCGCGGGGAAGAGCGCGTTGCAGGAGGCGACGCTACGGCTCTGTCCATCGGAGGATGTGGTTAAGCTCACGAGCCTGACGGGGCGTGCGCTTTTCTACAAGGGTGCGGGGAGTCTCAAGCACAAGATCCTCGCTCTTGAAGAGGAGGCCGGGGTGAAGCAGGCCTCGTATGCGATTCGCAATCTGATCTCGGCGGGGGAGCTCATCATAGAGACGACGGTCAAGGATCTGGGGAGCGGGCGACTGACCACAATGCAGAACCGGGTGGAGGGGCCGACAACGGTATTGATCACGACGACCAACCCTGATGTGGATCCGGAGACCAAAAGCCGTTTCTTCGTGACCGGGGTGGATGAGAGCCGTGAGCAGACGCGGGCCATACTGGAAAATCAGCGACGCCGCCGTACCTGGGAGGGTAAGTCAGGGCGTGATGAGCGGGAGGCGGTGAGCCGCCGGCATTGGAACTTTCAGCGGCTGCTCAAGCCCGTGGCGGTGGTGAACCCGTTCGCGGAGAAGTTGATCTAT
>JBIKMI010000240.1:0-4403 GCA_044359285.1 Kiritimatiellia bacterium | reverse complement strand
CTGAACGCACAAACAGGGCCGGTATTCCTCTTATATCGCGACAACCCGGCGCTGAACACGCTCGTCGCGGAAGCGGAAAAGGCCGCGCCGCTGTTTGATTTCATCGCCGCTGATGGAGTCGCCCACGCGGGTTGGAAATTTGCCAATCCCGAAAGTGTCTCAACGGCATTCAGCCGGGTTCCCGTCGCGTATATTGCCGACGGCCATCACCGGGCAGCTTCAGCGGCGCGTGTGGCCAGGGAACGCCGCGCGACCCACCCGGACCAGACCGGGGAAGAATCCTACAACTGGTTCCTGGGCGTCTTGTTCCCGGCAAGTCAGATGAAGATTCTGGCTTATAACCGGCTGATCAAAGACCTGAACGGGCTCACCCCTGCCGCGTTCCTGGAAATGGTTCACAGCCGCTTTACCGTGACCCCTGCCACGTCCCCTGCCCCGGCGGCACCCGGCTCCATATGCATGTTGCTGGGGAACATATGGTACGAACTCCGATGGAGCTTACCCGCGAATACGTCACTCGAATCACAACTGGATGTCTCCGTTCTGCAGGAGCGCCTGCTGGCGCCTGTTCTTGGAATTGATGATCCCCGGACCAGTAAACGCATCGAATTTGTCGGGGGAATCAGAGGCACCTCTGAACTGGAGACCCGCATTTCCGGAGGCGACTACGCCGTGGCCTTTTCCATGCATCCGACCACCGTGGAACAGTTGATGGATATTGCCGATACCGGGGGAATCATGCCCCCGAAAAGCACATGGTTCGAGCCCAAGTTGCGGGACGGGCTCTTTGTCCACGTCCTGGCACACTGCACCAGATAGCCCGTCTCCGGCCATACCGGCCGGTACAGGAAATAATCTTCTACAAGCAAAGCTTCGACAAATACGTTGAAGTTTGATAGCCTGCAACAAGATGAGTAAAAAAATTCTAGTCATGGATGACGATCCTTCGATTTGCAAGATATGCACCTTGCTATTAAGTCGTCTTGGCTATGAAGTGGATACGACCCGCAGTGGCGAGGAAGCCATCACAAAGTTTTCCCAGGCGCTGAAAGCCCAAACCCCGTACCTTGCAGTCATATTAGACCTGACTGTTCAAACGGGGATGGGGGGGGTGGAGGCGATTAAAAAACTTCGAGCACTGGATCCCTCCGTTTTTGCCATTATGGCCAGTGGGTCATCCGTTGACACCATGATCGACTCCTATCAAGCCCACGGCTTCAATGCTGTGCTACCTAAGCCTTTCCGGCTTCTTGACATTACTGAGTGCATAAAAAAAATCCCCTTATCCGGTTCCTGACCGGCTCATCGAAAAGAATGGCATTATGGGTAAATCTGATTCCCCGCATCTGATCCGTCTGAACACCTCCTGGCCTGAGGTGGAAATCCTGTTGGAGGATGAAAGCCTCATGGCAATCAACAAGCCGGCCGGGCTCCTGATCGCACCCGATCGTCTCGACAAATCGCGAGAAAATCTTCTCAGCCTCATCCACGCGGGCATTCATCTTCAGCGGCCCTGGGCGAAATCCCGCAAATTAAGCTATCTCGCCCATGTCCACCGGCTCGACCAAGGGACAAGCGGAGTCGCCATTTTCGCGAGGGACAAAGGCGCATTGACCCATCTTGTCAGGCAGTTTCACCAGCAACGTCCCCGCCATTCCTATGTCGCCCTTATTCAGGGAACGCTTCCCGAGCCTGAAATGGACATTGCGCTTCCACTGGCGCCCAGCCTGGTTCAGCCGGGAATTACCGTTGTCGATCACCATCGCGGGAAGCCGGCCACCACCCATGTCACCCAGCTTGAATCGTTTCGCGGGTACTCCCTGATCAAGGCAGAAACCTTAACGGAAGTGCCCCATCAAATACGGGTGCATCTGCGCGAAGTGGGGTGCCCGCTGGTCGCCGATCATGACTACGGGACTGGATTTCCCTTATTGTTATCTGAGCTGAAAAAGCATTACCGAATGAAGCGGGAAGGTGAACACCCGCTGATGGCGCGGACGGCCCTGCATGCCGATCAGCTTGTATTGATCCATCCCCTGACGGGCAATCCGCTGGTTATTGATGCTGTCTGGTCAAAAGACTTTACGATATCCGTGAAATACCTGCGCAAATTTGCCAGCCATTAAGGGCTAAGGCCGGTAATCCTGGGCATTGATCCCCAGATGCTTGATCCGGTAATTGATGACCCGTTGAGTAGTCTGGAGATGACGCGCCACGGCTGCCGCGATCCCCCGTTGCCGCTTTAAGGCATCCACGATGATTTCACGCTCAAACGATTCGACCATCGTCTGAAGGCTGGCCCCGGATTCAGGCAATAATGCCGTATTGGTTGCCTCACTTGTCTGTAAAGTGGGAGGAAGCGAATAGCCGTGAATCACCTCATCGGTCGAAGTCAGCACGGCCCGTTCCAGGCAATTCTCCAATTCGCGGACATTCCCGGGCCAGTGGTAAGCCATAATCATATTGATCGCAGGGGTGGAGATACGCTTGACCTTCTTGCCATAGGCTTGATTATATTTTTGCAGGAAATGATCTGCCAACAGGAGGATATCCGAACGACGCTCGCGCAGAGGGGGCAGATGGATGGGAAACACGTTAAGCCGATAATAAAGATCTTCCCTGAAGCGACCCGCCCGGATAGCATCCTCAAGGTTCCGGCTGGTGGCCGCGATCACGCGGACACTGACGTTAATCGGCACATTCCCGCCCACCCGCTCAAAAGACCGCTCCTGCAAAACCCGCAACAGGCGCACCTGTACGGCAGGGGTGATGTCGCCGATTTCATCCAGGAAAAGGGTCCCTCCATTGGCCAGTTCAAACCGGCCTTTTCGCAACTGGGCCGCCCCGGTGAAGGAGCCTTTCTCATGGCCAAACAGCTCGCTCTCAATCAGGTTTTCCGGTAATGCCGCGCAATTAACGCTGATAAAAGGATTGTTTTTCCGCGAACTCCCAAAATGGATAGCGCGGGCGACCAATTCCTTACCTGTGCCAGTCTCGCCCCGAATCAATACCGTGGCCTGACTGTCGGCCACCTGGGCCACCTGGTCATACACGACCCGCATTTCCTTGGAATTCCCCACCAGATTATGAGGCTGATATTTGTCACCCAACTGCCGCCGCAACCGTTCATTTTCTGCCTTCAGGCTCTCCTGCTCGACAATCTGCTCCCGGATACTCGCCACGGCTTCAGCCAACAGATTCGCAACCAGCCTCAAGAATTCGAGGTCTTTCTGCAATTTGACATTTTCAGCGGCCGGGCGATCAATACTAATGGTTCCGATCACCTGCCGGTGGTGAATAATCGGCACACAAATGAATGCGATAGGCCCCCCTTTGCGGGCGCGAGTGCGATTCAAAAACCGCGAATCCTGGCTGATGTCCGACACAATTTCGGGCTTCCCGCTCTTCGCGACGGTTCCGGTAATGCCATCACCCAGACGGTATTGTCCGCGCTTATGCTCCTCAGGGGTCATCCCGCGCGCGGCCTCAATCACAAAGACATCCGTGTCCGGGCGCCGCAGCGTCAGGGTCCCAAACGATAACCCCATATCCTTTTCCAGAATATCGAACACTTCCTGCAAGAGGGCCGAAATGTCGCGCCGATGGGCCACCGCCTGGGAGATTCTATAAAGGACACTTAACTCGATTATTTCACGTTTTTCCATGTTGCTGTGCCCCAATCTGAAGTCACCCTATCAAACTTCATCAGGGGATTCAAGAATGTCCCCACCCGTTTTCCTGGCTCGTTTTCTTGGCTTGAGCCTGCGACATGAGAATCGTAGAGTGAAGACATGTTTGATTTAAAGGCTTTTCTTGAATGCCGGCGACACTCGGTTGAGATGGAATTGGATCGGATGCTCCCTGCAGAAACGACCCGCCCCACCGTTCTACATCAGGCGATGCGGTATTCCGTCATGGCGGGCGGCAAACGCCTGCGCCCGATCCTTTGCCTGGCCGCTTGTGAAGCGGTGGAAGGCGATCCTAAAAATGCGCTTTTGCCGGGCTTAGCCATAGAAATCCTCCACACCTATACCCTGATTCACGATGATCTTCCCTGCATGGATGATGACGCGCTCCGGCGGGGGCGCCCGACCTCCCATGTTGTTTTTGGAGAAGCCAATGCGCTACTCGCCGGGGATGCCCTTCTCACGCTGGCCTTCGAATGGCTTTCGCGCACCACACCACCCCCCCCCTATCAGACCAGCCAATTGGTCTTCGAACTCGCTACCGCCTCGGGCAGTCAGGGCGTGATTGGTGGTCAAGTGGAGGATCTGGCGGCAGAAGGGCGGGTAGCCGACGCGGATCTTGTTGATTATATTCACCGCCATAAAACAGCCGCCTTGTTACGCGCCTCTGTTCGTATGGGGGGCCTTTGCGGGGGAGCCTCCCCGGCGGCCCTGCAG
>JBIKMI010000239.1:0-4409 GCA_044359285.1 Kiritimatiellia bacterium | reverse complement strand
CGCCCCTTGATGGAGAGGATTTAGGTGAGGGTTATTTCCGCTCTGGCGTCCAATATCACCCTCACCCCAGCCCTCTCCCCTCAAGGGAGAGGGAGTAGTCCTGGAGCTCTTGATGGTCCCCTCTTGATTCCCCTCTTTCCTCTCCCCTTGGGGGAGAGGATTAAGGTGAGGGGTATTTCCGCTCTGGCGTCCAATATCACCCTCACCCCAGCCCTCTCCCCTCAAGGGAGAGGGAGTAGTCCTGGAGCTCTTGATCCCCATCTTTCCTCTCCCCTCAAGTCCTGGAGCTCTTGATTCCTTCAGGGCGCAAGAACGATCCCGCCATTGCCGTCGAAACGCTGGTAGAAAAGGTGCTCATCGATCGGATACAGCGTGCCATCGGCCAGCCGCCGCCAGCGCAGCGTGGCGGCCCCCTTGGTCCGGAGATACTCGAGGTGCAGCGCGTAGGTCCCGGGATTCTCGAACCAGGAATGCCCCTTCCCATACCGCGTGTTCCACTTGAGCGGTTCAAAGCGGTCGAATACATCCTGCTCCAGCGACGTTCCCGGCCGGATCAGCAGCGCCGTGGGCGCATATTTCACCCCGTACAGGTCGAGGATCTTCCGGTGCTCAGGCTTGTCGGCGTCAATCCGGATCTCCACGAAGCGACTCCCCAGGAACGCCTGCACGTCCGGCTGCTTCAGTATCTGCTGGAAACTCCTGGAGACTAGCGACCCGCCCGAGAGGACATTGCAGAGCAATAACTTGTTCTCCGCCTTCGCGCGGGCCCGGGCCTTCTCAAGGTCCGGATCCTTCTCTTCCACGGCCGGCGCCACCACCGGCTTGACACCCTTTTCCAGCACCAGCACCAGGCGCGGACGCCAGCCGGGGAAGCCAGGATGATCGGACGACACCATGTTCACGTCGATCGCGTAGTCCGGATTCTGCGGATTGGCCAGTTCCATCACAACCCCGTGGTTTGGCAGTCCGCCGCCCACCCACTGCTGGACCGTGGCGGTCAGGTCAAACCCGTCCCATCCGGCCGCCGCAAAGGCAATCGTCCCGACCGGCTCTTTCACCCGGTCGCTGTCGCCCATGGCATACGGCTTCTCCCACCGGACCTCCGCGCCGACGGGAAACGGCATCCGGAGGTACCAGACGCTGAACCATTCCATGTCCTGGTCGCCGATCGCGGCCTTGCCGTTGCTGAGATCATCGTGCCAATCCTTCTTGAGCACGCAGACGCGCGTGGTGCGGTCCACCTTCGGCTTCACGTCCGTGGCCATCAGGCGCAGCAACGCTTTCTTCACCTTCGCCTCGCGCGGCAGCATGGAGAGGTCGAACCGCAGCAGCGTGCGGTTCACCTTGGTGCTGCCGACGCGCAGATCGTTGCGGCAGTCGTACGAGTAGCTGATCGTGCTTCCCTGGCTTTGCGCCCCGTTCGGCTCGCCGGTGTCAGGGTAGCCGGCGATGTAGGTATCCCGCGCGCCGTCATACTCGCCCGCCCATCCGGATTCCGGCAGGCGAGACGCCTGCCGCCACGAAGACAAATCCGCGCCCTGATAGAGTTCGATTACCGTATCCTCCGGAAATTCCTTCCGCAGCGCGGCGGTCACATCGAGTTCCGGGACCGGCTTTCCGTAGTCCGGATTCTGGATGGTCAGGGGAATCCGTTGCACCACGCGGCCCAGGTAGGAGTCCGGCGTATCCATGCTCAGCACCAGTTCTGCCCGCCCTGGCGGGATGTTGGCCGGGATCAGGATGCGGCTCACATGCCGGCCCCCGCAACAGGTGGTGCCGGTGAAATAGACGCGGTTCCCCTCGCCCGGCCGTTCCAGGGACTCCAACCAGTAGCGGGCATGGATGTAGCCGCCGTAGACATAGCAACCGGCCTCCTGTCCCCACTGGACCTCGGGCGACGAGCCGGCGAAGAACGGAGCCGTGGTCTCCACCGTCAGGTTGTCGCCCGGCTTGTAGGTCTTACCCCCGACCCCGTCCTGGTGGAAATCCCATTCCATACCGCCAAACCGGTACACCGGCGCCCGCGCCTTGTCCGCGGACCAGACATTCCCGCCGCCATACGCCGCCAACCGGGTAAGCCAGTTCCCCGACTTGAGCACGGTATGCACCAACCATTTTCCGCCCTCCCAACTCAGGCGATAGTCGAACACCGGGTCGGGCACATCCAGCTTGCGCGTAAGTCCGGCGGGCGCGGAAGGTGCCGGAGCGACGAGCAGCGCAGGCACCGGCGCCGTCGCCAAAGGCGCATCCTTCATCAGTCCTGGAGGAAGACCGGCCATGCAGGTCGGAGTCCCATCCGGGCTCGGGGCGTCACAGACCGGCGGTGCCTGTGGCGCCTTGTAGCTCGACGGGGTTGCCTGCTCCGGCTTCTGGCAGACAAACCGCTCTCCTTCGCCGGTGATGTCACGGTCAAGATTCAAGTCCACGTAATAGACATCGTACCCCTTGCCCGTTCCCTTCGACTCATCCAGCACCATGGCCATGACGGACTTGCCTTCCGGTCCAAAGACGAAGAAACGGTAAATGGGCTTCGTCGAAACATACTTCGGCTCCTTCAGCGTCCGGTCGATCTTGGTGTGATCGAACGCCGGCTTCGGCGTCGGACACGGGATCACAGTCGTCCGCGTGATCGCCGCCGGTTCCTTGACCGCGGCATCCGGAGTCGCCGCCTTAACGGGCGACTCCGCTGCGCCAGCCCCACTGATGATTCCAGCCACGATCAGACCTGTAATGATGTTTTTCATCCTATTCTATATCCTATTCTTTCTACTACCCACCCGGAGTGGGCAGATTCATTGGATCCGCAAGATGGGAAGAACCCCGCTACGCGTATTTCTCCGCCGCCTCCTTGGCATAGCGCACCCAGGCGTGCAACCGACCCGTATGGCCCATCAGTGTCTGGAGTTCGCGCAGCACGATCTGGTAGTAACGACCCTGGAAACGCTTCGCGCCGGCCAGCAGGTCGTTCCGGATCTGCGCGTCATCATGGGGTACGCACACCTCGCTCGCCTTCTGCCGCCACATGATGACGTACCTGTCGGCGGGAACCTTCGCCAGCAGCACATCCTTGTCCGTCCACGCGCTGCAGACCACGATCCGGAGGTTCGGAATCGAGAGGACCCCGTCCAGTTTCTGCGTCAGGCTCTCGCAGCAGCCGTAGCAGACCAATCCACTCCGCGCAAAGACGGGCTTCTGATAGTCCAGGCAGAACTCCTCCCACATCGCCGGCGACACCTGATCGAACTCCTGGCTGTTGGCGGCACACCAGAGATTCGCCGACGCGACGCCCTCTTTCGAAATAGCACCGATTGGCTCACTATAGACCGCTGGCCCCATGCCCCCGTCGGGCAGATCGTGGTTTGTCGTCAACACGCGGGCCTTCTCAAGAGCATCCATGGCCGCGAGATTGGCATCCCGGAGGTGTGCCATGAGTCGGTGGAGAAGCTCCGGTGCGTCGATGGCGTCCATCATGATTTGTTCCAGTCCCCGAAGCGCAGCCGCCTGACCATAGGTCGCATTCAACGGCGGCAGGCAGACTCGGCGTGGCGGAAGAAGGTCGCCGATGAGTCCGTCCACACGCTCCATCAGGTGCTGCGTGGCAGCGGCGTTGTAGCGATAGACCGGCTGGCGCAGCCGGTCGAAATCGGCGGCCTCGATCAACGGGGGGGCATACCCCCACGCGCCATCAGCGTCAGGCGCCGCGTGCTGCGTAATGTCCACTCCCCAGACATTGGCCGGCTCCACATCCAAAACTGCGTTCACTGCATAGAGGGGATCGACAGGCGTGTCGTCGTCGAGCTCAAGCTTGACGATAATCTGCCGGAGGGTGTGTTCGATTCCCCGGTGGAACGGGTCACGGCAAACAAGAGTCTCCTCGGGAATCAGTTCCTTCCAGAGTCCCACCGGCTTGCACCAGACCGGCGCCCGGTCCGGCTTGCGCAATGCGTTGACATCCCGCCACCGCTTCCGGATAGGCTCCATGCGTGCGCTGTCCATCGCGGCCGCCGCCACCTTCTCCGCCAACATGCGTAGAACATCTCTTTCGTTTGACATTTTCTTTATCCTTGTGGTCTGCAGTCTGAAGTCTGCCCCCTTCTCCTACCGGATCCGGAATACCGATCCTTCCAGAGACGTCGCAAATCCGACCATGGTATGCGTCGAATTCGTGTAGATTCTCACATGCCCATTCGCCGATGAGGGACTCCATGTCAGCAGGGCTGGCGGATTGGTCAGGGCCGCGAGCTGCCCCGCATGCCCGTTCCCAGCCCAACGCAACCCCCAGATCAGGCCTCCGTCGACATATTGATCAACGACGAGGTGGATTCCGCCGCCGTTGGTGACGACCAGCGCCGAGTTCAAGCTGTTGGTCACATCTACGCCACCCGATACCCCCTGGACGTGGCTGGTCA
>JBIKMI010000237.1:0-4414 GCA_044359285.1 Kiritimatiellia bacterium | reverse complement strand
GCGTTGATCACCGCGGCCTTTGCTAAAAATGATTATTCCCTGTTCTCCCGCTGTCTCAATGATGTCATTGTGGAGCCCGTCCGCTCTAAATTGATTCCGGGATTTGATGAGGTGAAGCGAAATGCGCTTAAGGCCGGGGCTGATGGGGTTGCCATTTCCGGATCCGGCCCCACCCTGTTTGCCATCACCGACAACCTTCAGAAGGCCAGGGTGATTGAGAAGCAGATGGTGCTCACCTTTAATTCGCTGGGCTTTGCCTCCAAGAGCTGGGTGACGACCGTCGATTCGCAGGGAACCCGGCTGATTTAAGGCATCCGGCGCGCCAAAGCGTTCATGATAGACACAATGCATATTTGAATGTGAGATGATGGCATCGGTTTTGGGCCCCGAAGGGAGCTCCATCACTCCCTGAAAATGATGTTGCGATTTGAAAATATATCAATATTCTACGTCTGAAAAATATGAATATTCAAAGCACCCCAAATGAAGTTACCCCGGTCAAGCCGGATCTGGATCCCGGGTTTGTGTCAATCTATCAGGCTTGGCGACAGTTTCAGGCAGAAGCGTCAGCCGCGCCCGGTCATCACCCCTTTCTCATGGCGCTGGCTCAGCTGGACGGGGCCGTGACGCGCCGGAAGGGATTTCTGTTCCCGGCGGGTCATCCGCGCGCCACTGAAAATGCCCGGCATGTGGAGCGGATCATGAAGTTCCTGCTCTGGGCTCAGGGCGGGCGGACGTTGTATTTCAGTGGACCCGCAGACGTGGCGGAGTCCCTGCGCCGCCATTATACGCAGACCGAAGTGGGGCGTTTCGACAATGACCTGATTGGTCATAAAATCTATGGGGGCCCGCTGGAGGTGGTGGAAGTTGCCCCCGATGCCGTCCCGGCGGAACGGATCCCTGCGCAGCGGGTGGGTGGGAATCTGGATGGCTGCCGGATCGGGTTCGACCTGGGCGGGAGCGATCGGAAAGCGGCAGCGGTGATCGATGGCAAGGTCGTGTTCTCCGAGGAGATCCGCTGGCAGCCTTATTTTGAGAAGGATCCCGCCTACCATTACGAGGGGATCATGGATACGCTCCGGCGTGCGGCCAAACACCTGCCCCGTGTCGACGCCATTGGCGGCAGCGCCGCCGGTGTGTATGTCGCGAGCGAACCGCGCTTGGGCTCACTCTTCCGCGGAGTGCCCCAGGATCTCTTCGACAGTCAGGTTCGCGGCCTGTTCAAACGGATCCGGCGTGAGTGGAACAATGTGCCGCTGGTCGTGATGAATGACGGCGAGGTCACCGCGCTGGCGGGCGCGATGTCGCTGGGCGACAATGCCGTATTGGGGATTTCGATGGGAACCAGCCTGGCGGCGGGCTTTGTCACCCCGGACGGCTCGTTGACGCCCTGGCTCAACGAACTGGCGTTTGCGCCGGTGGATGCGCGGCTAGACGCTCCGGCGGACGAGTGGTCCGGTGATCGGGGTTGTGGCGTCCAGTACTTCTCCCAGCAGGCGATCCCCCGTCTGGCGGCGGCGGCCGGGATTGCGCTTCCGGTGGAGATGCCCCTGCCGGAGAAACTGGTGGCCGTTCAGGAATTAATGGACAAGGCTGATCCGCGTGCCGGTCGTATCTATGACACGATTGGCGTGTGGTTCGGCTATGCCATCCTGCTCTATGCCGAGTTCTATCCCGTCCGGAACATTCTCGTTTTAGGCCGGGTCACGAGCGGGCCGGGCGGGGAACGGATCCTCGCCCAGGCGCGGCGTGTGCTGGATGCCGAGTCCCCTGCGTTCTCGCGCACCTTGCGTCTGGTCATGCCGGATGAAACCAACAAACGCCATGGCCAGGCCGTGGCCGCCGCCAGCTTGCCGAAGGTGGAACGATGAAGACCAAATCCAATCCTTATCTCTCATGGATTACGCAACTGGATGACTGGGCGAAAGCCGGACGCACCCTGCCATTGGGCGGCGCGGCCCTGCCACCGCCACCGGCGGCAAACCCTGGAACCGCCAAGGTGCTGTTGTTTTCGCCCCATCCGGACGATGAGTGCATTATTGGCGCCCTGCCGCTTCGCCTCGGGCGGGACGCTGGCTTTCAGGTGGTAAACATCGCCGTCACGTTGGGTAGCAACGCGGCCCGTCAGATACCCCGCTGGCTGGAGCTTCAGCAGGCCTGCTCTTCCCTTGGCTGGGCGACCGAGTGTGCGGTGCCTGGCGGCCTGGCGCGGATCACCCCCAAGGCCCGCGCGGAGGAGCCCGCGCATTGGCGTCAGGCCGTGACTGCCATCCAGACGGTTCTCCTGCGGCACCAGCCCCGCTTTGTGGTCTTTCCCCATGCCGCCGACTGGAATGCCTCCCACATCGGCACCCACGCCCTGGTGATGGATGCGTTGGCCAGCCTGCCGGCGGGTTTCTGCTGCGGGTTGATTGAAACGGAGTTCTGGGGCGCCATGGCGGCTCCCAACCTCATGGTGGAGTCCACGGTCGCCGAGGTGGCTGATCTGGTGGCGGCGATTGCCTTGCATGTGGGTGAAGTTCAGCGCAATCCCTATCATCTCACCCTTCCGGCCTGGATGCAGGACAACGTGAGACGGGGTGGGGAAATCGTGGGCGGACAGGGGGGCGCGGCCCCGGACTACAGGTTTGCCACCTTATATCGTGTCGGGATGTGGCGTGACGGCGCCAGGTGTGAACCGCCGGCTGGAATCAAGCGGTTTCTTGCCGCCGGTCAACCGGAATTGATGCAATGGGCGGCGGACATGGTGCAATAGTGCCCCTGAGACTGCCAATAGGGAGAAGAAATAGATAATGAGCACAGGTAATGGAAAAACGTTTAAGTTTCATGAGGTCGTCAAGCGGTTCAGGGCCTGGGGTGATTTTGTGGAGGCAGTCCCGTACGGGTCGGGTCATATCAATGACACGTTCAAGGTCACCTTCGGGATGGCCGGTGCGCCGGTGCATTATTTGCTCCAGCGCATCAATCACACCATTTTCAAAAACCCCCGCGAGGTTATGGAGAACATTGTGCGGGTGACCAACCATGTGCGCAGCCGGCTGACGGAGGAGGGCGTGAAGGATGTCACCCGGCGCTCGTTGTGCGTGGTGTTCACCCGTGATGCAAAGCCCTACCTTCATGACGAAAATGGGAACTGGTGGCGGATGTACCTGTTTGTGGAGGGAGCCCGGACCTACGACACCATCCAGAATGAGAAGCAGGCCTTTGAGGCCGCCCGCGCTTATGCCCATTTCCAGAACCTGCTGGCCGATCTGCCCCTGCCGCGCCTGCACGAAACCATTCCTGATTTTCACAACACGCCCCTCCGGTTGAAAGCGTTGCAAAAGGTCATTGAGGCCGATCCCTGCAACCGGGCGGCGGAGGCGCGTCATGAAATCGCCTTTGTGGATCAGCGCGCCTCCCTGTGCGGGCGCTTGCTGGACCGTCACGCAAAAGGTGAGATTCCCGAGCGCATCACCCACAATGATACCAAGCTCAACAATGTTATGCTCGATGATATCACGGGTGAGGGGGTGTGCGTGATTGATCTCGATACCGTGATGCCCGGTCTCGCTTTGTACGATTTCGGGGATATGGTGCGCAGTGCCACGGCCGCGGCCGCCGAGGATGAGCAGGATTTAACCAAGGTCGGGATGCGTCTGGGGATGTTCAAGGCGATTGCCAGGGGGTACTTGTCTGAAGCGGCCTTCCTGAACCCGGCGGAGCGGGAGGAACTGGTCTTCTCCTCGCGTCTGATCACCCTGATGATCGGGATGCGGTTCCTGACTGATTATCTGCAGGGCGATGTCTACTTCAAGACCCGGCGGCCGGGTCATAATCTGGACCGGTGCCGGACGCAATTGAAGATGGTTCAGAGCATGGAAGCCCAGCAGGCTGAGATGGAACAGATTGTGCGCGACACCTTGGGCTGAGCGATATGACCAAACGCCTCTGGACCGCCAACTGGCACACCCATACGGCCCGCTGCAAACATGCCAGCGGATCGGTGGCCGACTACTGTGCGGCTGCCGTTGCGCAGGGCCTTGCCGACTTGGGTATCTCGGACCATCCCCCTTTTGCGGATGGCCGCTGGCAAAGTGTGCGCATGGATATCTCCGAAGCCTGAAGACATCGTAGGTGAAGTCGATACCGCGCTCGCCTGGGCGGACCGCTTTGGTGTGCGGTTGGTGGATTTGAAGGAGAGGGTTCCTTCCGTGTCTGAAACAAAGAGGTCATCGCCTGCTTAAGTTTACAGTCGACCCCGATTGCCTGTCACTCTTCGCTCATAAACGCCACAATATTTAATCGGTTGCGCAACCCTCGTATCATTTGTTGTGCAGTACGGCGCAACGCACAGGTGGCGTTCGCCGTCCCGGCGACACTCTTTGATGAGTAATCACTCACGCACACTACTGGTAATACGTATTGTGCATAA
>JBIKMI010000238.1:0-4414 GCA_044359285.1 Kiritimatiellia bacterium | reverse complement strand
CCGGCAATCAGAACCACATCCCGCGCCCCATCGACCACAAAATCCCCGTAAGGCAACTTGACCCATACAAATTTCCCCGGAACCAGCTCCCGCTCCATGCGTGTCGTATAAACACCCTTTACCGAATATGAAATCACAAGTCGGTCACGTTCCTGCGGGGAGGATGCAATGGAGAAAACTCGAGATTCCGGCCAGAAGCCGGATGGGTCATACTCGTCTATCGTAAGATGCAGGAACTGTCCGGGACGGAATACGGGTACTGGCCGGTCGGGTTTCAAGTCAACGGTGTAAACATGGTCACCATGATCAATGACCCGCTCAACCTGGCAACGCATTTTGCGGGGAGTAGCCATAATAGTGTCTTACAGGATCAATCTCGGAATCTGAGGGAGGTTGTCGAAATGACTATCCTGCGAATAGAGCTGAAGGTCATGCTGAAGCACCAACGCAGCAATCCACATGTCATTGGTCGGGATTGGCGTTCCTTGAGCACGAAGCTGGGCGAATACTCTCGCATAATGATGCGTTGTCGCCTCATCGGGCAAAAGGATTTTAACGCGTGGCCGGTTAAGGAATTGAATTAAAATCCGCTCATTCCTCTTCGCCACAGTACCGCATAAAAAACCTGCCCTCAATTCAGCAAGGACTACATAAGGAATGTGGATCTCAACAGCCTGCGCAAAGCGCTCCACAGCCGGACCCAGCCCCTCACAAAAGGCCCGATAAACCTTGGTATCAATCGCCATTCTCATTTCCACATAGCCTCATCAACCCGGTCCATGTCAGCCATGGCCCTGTCAAATTCCGGATCTTTCACCCATGTCCCCGCCAGGTCATCAAGATCATTAAATCGGATCGGCTCCGCCCCTAAATTTAGCCCGCGCTCCAACGCTTGAAGCAAAACGACATTCATCGATTGATGTGAATCCTTTGCCTCTTGCCGGACCACGGCATCAAAGCGTGAGGGGATTCCTCTGATTGTATACTGCATCGTTTTCATGTAGGCATTGTAGGCAAAAAGTGAATCAACATCAATTAATATACTTTTCGAACATGTCACCCATATACTGCAAATGCGGGTCGGTCAGCCCCGGATAGACTCCGACGAAAAAGGTGTTCGTTGTAATCAAATCCGTGTTGTTTAAATCCCCGACGAGGCGATGCGGGATACCGTCAAACGCCGGATGTCGCAATAAATTGCCGCTGAACAGGTTGCGAGTTTCAATCTTCTTGCTCTCAAGATGTTGCGTCAACTCATTACGAGTGAATCCAGCCTCAGGGCGCACGGTAATAGGGAAAGCAAACCAGGAGGGATCCGAGTTCGGTGTCGCCTTGGGCAATAGCAGCCGATCTTCAAAACGCTTCAGCAGGGCCGACAACGTGACAAAGTTGGCCTTCCGCCGGGCCACGAAATCATCCAGCTTCCCGAGCTGGGCACACCCGATGGCCGCTTGCATATCAGTGACCTTCAAATTGTACCCGATATGACTGTACACATACTTGTGGTCATAGCCCAGTGGAAGGGTCCCGAATTGCTGACTGAACCGCTTTCCGCAGGTGTTGTTCTCCCCCCCTGAACAGTAGCAATCGCGGCCCCAGTCCCGGAATGAACAGGCAATACGCGCCAGTTCATCATCATTCGTCACCACACATCCACCTTCGCCCATCGTGATGTGGTGCGCTGGATAGAAGGAGTGGGAGGCGATATGCCCAAATGATCCCGTCCACTTTCCCCGGTAGAGGGAGCCCAGCGCATCACAGTTATCCTCAATCACCCAGAGGTCATGCTTTTTCGCCAACGCCAGCACGACATCCAGATCAAAGGGGATCCCCAAGGTATGCGCCATCATGATGGCGCGGGTCTTGGGCCCGATCGCCTGCGCAATCCGCTCCGGGATCGCCGTATAGTCACCCAGATTGACGTCAATAAAGACCGGGATCAGTTGATTCTGCAGGATGGGCGCCAACGTCGTGGGGAACCCGGCCGCGACCGTAATCACTTCATCACCAGGCTTGAGCCGCCGATCTCCCAGTTTGGGAGAGGTCAAGGTGGTCAGGGCAATCAGATTCGCAGAGGATCCGGAATTAACCAGCAATGCATTCGACACTCCGAGTTTCTCGGCGAAATTTGCTTCGAATTCTTCTGAATACCGGCCAGCCGTGAGAAAGAAATCGAGACTGGAGTCAACCAGCCGGCACATCTCGTCGCTATCAAACACCCGTCCGGCATAGTGAACCAGATCCTGCCCCGGCACGAAGGCGGCCTTCTTTTGAAACTTCTCGACATGATACGCTTCGACTAATTTAAGGATCTCTGCGCGTAATTCGTTTGCGTTTGCCATAGCTTCACTTCCCTAAAATTTAGACTTCCGTATACCCCCCTCTCCCTTTAGGGGAGAGGGTTGGGGTGAGGGTATTCATATCCCGGATAACACCCCTCACCCTAGCCCTTCGACTAAGCTCAGGGCAGGCCCTCTCCCCCAAGGGGAGAGGGAAAAGAGCAACTCACAATAATTTATTTTACCGGCTTCCCCGCACATACAACAGGCACCCCACTAATGCACTCACTCCCGCCGCTCCCAGCACCGCCACCACCTGCAGGGGCGTTTCATGCCAATGCGCAACACCAACGAGATAACCCGCCGCACAAATAAACAAGGGGATCATAATTCCGAACCGTCGCTGGGCGAGCTCATAATTCAACAGAACCATCACCAGGGTCAACGGGGTCAACGCCAAGACCATCCCCCTTAAGATTTCAATCTGTCCGGGTTGCGCTTCTTTCACCAAAATCTTGAGCATCAGCCCTGGGAAAATCATGAACACCACGCCCATGGATGCGACAATCAGGCCCGTTACTACCATCGCCTTATACAGGGTACGTCGTGTCGCTCCGGATGACTCCCCTGACGATGTCACCTTCGGGAACATGGCGGAACATACTGGCCCCGGCAAGAAAAAGACCATTCTCGCGACCATGGCGGCTTTTGAGAAAATGCCCGCCTCTTCCGGTGTGAAATAATATTTTACGAGAAGCAGGTCAGCACCGGATAAAACTCCATAGGCTGTAAAGGCCGCCATGTAGCCACCCATGTAGGCATAAATCCCTGCCGGCCGCTCCAGAGTTACTTTTGTCCTCCCCAGTAATGAGCCACATATCACCAAGGACAGCACCACGGCCAACAACATACCCAGTATATGTGCCGTCAACCCTCCTACTGCACCCAACCCGAGCAACGCCAGGGAAAACCCCGCGATCAACCTCAAAACGGCCGCCCCATTACCAATCAGGGCACCCCACTTAAAGGCCTGCATCCCCGCCAATACACCACCAGGGATGGCCCCCAATAATCCCACCACGGCGGCGCCAATCGCCAGGTAGATCGGTACAGGTGAATGAATCTTAAAGGCCTCCATCAACTCCTGCCTTGCCAATAGAGCCACCATAACAAGGAGAAGAGCAGGAATCAGCAAGTCCCGCGCCAAGGCCGCCATCATGGCCTTGATCTTCGCCCGATCATTACCCGCCACAAATAGTGCCGTAAAATGCGTCACCCCGCCACCCAGAGCTGCAAGCGGCATTCCGAGCATCATGAGCGCGCCGAGGATGGCGGATAGCACGCCATATTCCGCATTCCCCAACATCCGCGCCATGGTGACTTGAAATAAAAGATTACAGATATTACTAAACTGGGCGCCAATAAAAATGATCAGGGTATGCGTGAGCAAATGATCACGGACCTCTCCCACGGGATGAATCCACGGGCCAAGTACCTGATGATAAAAATCAACCACCCATTTGAACGGCGAATAGATCAAGCGGAGACGGACCAGCGCCATCATCATCTCCTGCGAGGCGCTCCCGACCTGAACCTTGGAGCCTTCCACGTCACGCCAGGTGGTGGGAATCTCCTTGATCTTGAAGCCACCACGCCGGAGCTGGAACAGCAAATCGACATCAAAGGCCCATTGCGTGATGCCTAGATGGGGCAAGATCGCCTGAATGGCCGCGCGCCGCATCAGTTTGGCCCCACATTGGGTATCCGTCAACCGCAGGCCGAACAGCGCGCGGGTCATCATATTGAAAATCCGCGATGCCACGCGCCGATCAAAGGGCTGTTGAGGACTGACCTGCGACCCTTTTGCCCAGCGGGAGGCAATGATCGCGCCTGCCCCACCCATATTATCCACCAGAGCTTGAAAGGCCTCCGGCGGCGTCGCACCATCCGCATCCACAAATCCGATAAACTCACCTTGTGCCTGACGGAATCCCAGCATCACGGCCCCGCCCTTGCCGATCCGCCCGGGCTCGACCATCAGCCTGACACAAGGGAACCGGGCCGCATAGCCCGCGACAACCTCATCGGTCTTGTCCGTGGAGCCATTCACCACGACCAGGAATTCAACGTCATGA
>JBIKMI010000034.1:0-15762 GCA_044359285.1 Kiritimatiellia bacterium | reverse complement strand
CACCGTCGGCATGTCAATTTTGAGCAGCAAACATGACGTGATCCACACCCTTGACCTGGCACGACAGTCGTGGCTGGCCGGCACGTCGCAACGGCTGAGGTGTGCCGTGTAAACGGGCCGACGAAGAGAGTTTTCCGGGAAGTGAACCTGTTTTGTTAATGAAGGAGTTTGGAAATGAATAGCAATAATATTATGACACAAGAATCCGTATCCACTAAAGAAGAGCCTCCGCTTAGTAGTAGTGATGAGCCTGCAAGTACAAGCTCTGCCGCGCCCCTTACCGCCCCCATCCCCCCACCTCAACAGCATCCCAAGTGGAACGATTGGCGCTGGCAGGTCCGGAACCGCATCCGGACATTCAATGATCTGACTGAATTCTTCCCCTCACTGAAATCCAACAAGGGAATCGCCCGGGTATGCGAAAAATATCCAATGGCCATTACCCCTTATTATGCCTCACTCATCAAAACGACGGACCTGTTGGATCCGGTATTTCAAATGAGTGTGCCCCAGGGACAGGAACTATTTGCTCCCGACTTTCTGCATGCAGATCCCCTCGAGGAAGAAGAAGACATGCCCGTACCGGGGCTGATTCACCGGTATCGCGACCGCGCACTCCTCATGGCGACCACCATGTGCTCGATGTATTGCCGCCACTGCACCAGGAAGCGCGTCGCAGGCTATCAGGAATCCTGTATTGATGTGGCCCAACTCAGCACGATCACCAGTTATCTGCGAGCCCACCCGGAAATCAAGGATGTGATCATCTCCGGCGGGGATCCGTTGACCATGGCCACCTCGCTGTTGGAACGGATTCTGGCGGCCGTGCGCTCGGTGCCCAGTGTGGATATTATCCGGATCGGCACACGCGTGCCGGTGGTGCTCCCCCAGCGGATCAACTCGGAACTGACCCAGATGCTGGCAAAGTACCACCCGGTGTGGATCAATACCCACTTCAACCATCCCAATGAGATTACCCCGGAATCCACTGCCGCCTGCGCGAAGCTGGTCAATGCCGGTATTCCGCTCGGGAACCAGAGCGTGCTGTTGCGGGGCATCAACGACACCCCGCAGGTGATGGAGGAGTTACTGCGTGGACTCGTCAAAATTCGTGTTCGCCCCTACTACTTATTCCAGTGCGATCTGGTGCGGGGGGTTGAACATTTCCGCACGCCGATCAGCAAGGGCATTGAGATCATGGAATATCTGCGTGGCCGGCTGAGCGGTCTGGCCATTCCGGCGTTCGTGGTGGATGCCCCGCACGGCGGCGGGAAAATTCCGGTACTGCCCACTTACATCATCTCGTCCAGCCCAACCCACACGGTGTTGCGCAATTATGAAGGGATGATCGTGAACTATCCGGAGCCCATGGAGCCGATGGCCCGCACGCCGGCCCCGGCTGGAACGCGCAGCGCCAGCCATGGCGTCTGGGAAGTGGCCGCCGGCCATTCCTCGGTGATCACACCCGCCGGCTCCAACCGGAATAAACGACGGTCTGCCCGTAAATACCAGAAGCCTGATCCAGGACAGGAGCATCCTGAATTCCGCATCCTGTTGGAATCACTCATGGCGGAAGGCGGAGGGTAACCCCCGCGTGAGTTTGACCATCGGCTTGACCTACGACCTGAAGCGCGACTACCTCGCCCTTGGCTACAAGGAGGAAGAGGTCGCGGAGTTTGATGCGGATATCACGATCGATACCATTGAACGCACCATTGCCGAGCTCGGCTTCAAAACCGAGCGGATCGGTCATGTCCGCGCCCTATGCGCCAAACTTGCGGCAGGGGCGCGTTGGGATCTGGTCTTCAACATCGCGGAAGGGGTATCCGGGCGGAGCCGGGAAGCCCAGATTCCCTGTCTGCTCGAGGCTTATGATATCCCTTATACCCTCTCCGACCCGTTGGTCTGCGCCGTCACCCTCGACAAAGCGGTGGCTAAACGCATTCTAAAGGCGGAAGGCCTCAATACGGCGGGCTTCCATGTGGTGCATAGCGAGGCCGATGTGGCGAAGGTCAATCTCCCTTTTCCTCTTTTTGCGAAGCCCATCGCCGAGGGAACCGGCAAGGGCATCGACCGCGCCTCGCGTATCACGAATGCCACCGAATTACGAGCCGTCTGCCAGGCCTTACTGGTGAAGTTCAATCAGCCGGTTCTGATCGAGGAGTTCCTGCCCGGCCGCGAATTCACCGTGGCCATCCTCGGCACGGGCGCCCAGGCGCGGGTGATGGGCACGATGGAAGTCTGTTTCCGCGATACCTCCACGCCCACCATCTACACCTACGAGGTGAAAGAAAACTATACCCATCACGTGGATTATCACTGCCCGCCGCACACGCCGGAAACCGAAGCCGTTGAAAAGCTGGCGCTGGACGCCTATCGCGCGTTGGAATTGCGCGACGCCGGCCGCGTGGATATCCGGATGGATCGTGACAACCGGCCCTCGTTTATGGAAGTCAATCCGCTCCCCGGCCTGAATCCGCTCCACTCGGATCTCCCCATCATCGGGAAACTGATTGGCATGGGTTATCAGGACATTATACGGTCCATCATCGAGAGTGCCCTGACCCGGATCACCCCCAACGTATGAACCACCGCCTCGAACCGGTACTCATTCTACACCACGCGCTCCCCGCTCCCGGCACCTGCCAGAGCGTCGAAAGCGATGCGGGGGTCATGGAGGAAGTCCAGGCCGTCGCCACCGCCTTAACAACACTTGCCGTCCCTTTCCGTATCATGGCCGTGGAATCACTGGCCGCCCTGCCGGGTATTCTGCAAGCATCTACAGAACGGCTGGTATTCAATCTGGTTGAGAATTTCCCCGGACGGCCCGCTGATGCCATGCAGGTGCCCATCCTCTGCGAAGCGTTCGGCAAGGAATGCAGCGGGAACGACAGCACAAGCCAGGTGCTGGCCCTGGACAAGTGGCGCACCAAGGCGGTGCTGAAGGCTGCTGGCTTGCCTGTCCCCGCCGGCATCATTATCCCGCCCGGCCATGGGTCCGCCATGAACACCGCCCTGCCCCCGCCTCCCTGGATCGTCAAGCCCCTGTTTGCCGATGCAAGCGAGGGCATTCACGCCAGCTCGGTCATCACCGGGGGTATTACCCACCTGATGAAAGCGGTGGCCCGGGTTCACCGCGATTTTAACCACCCCGCCCTGGTTGAACAATTTTTCGGAACCCGCGAAATCAACATTTCCGTATTTCAGGAGGGGAGTTCGGTCAAGGCCCTGCCCGTGGCCGAAATTGAATTCCGGAACTTCGGCACAGACCGCCCCCGCATTGTTGATTATGCCGCCAAATGGCATACCGATTCCTTTGAATACAAGAACACCGTCCGGGTGATTCCCGCCGTCATGGATAAGGCCATTGCCCAGCGGCTCCGGACCGCGACGCTGGCCGCCTGGCATACCATGGGCTGCCGGGACTACGCCCGCGTGGATTTCCGGGTCGATGAGGCGGGCCATTTCGTGATTCTCGAAATCAATCCCAATCCGGACATCTCTCCCGATAGTGGCTTTGCCGCCGCGCTCACCTGCGCCCGCATCCCCTATCATCACTTCGTCAGGAAAGTATATGACAACAGCCGCGCCCGCCTGGCGCTCAGGCTGGCGGCCATCCAACCAATTAAGCGCAAGACCGGCAAAAAACTGGCATCGAAAAAGTCACAGGTTGGGTCAAAGCCGCTCATCCGCTTCAGCAAGGCGTCTGACCGGGACGGGATTCTGGCCTTCATGAAAGGGACCGGGTTTTTCCATGATGGCGAAATCGACGTTGCCCGCGAGGTTCTGGAAGAGGCGATTGCCAAAGGCCCTGCCGGCCACTATCAATCTTTCACACTCCTTGCGGATGACCAGCCGGCGGGGTGGATCTGCTACGGTCCCACTCCCTGCACGAAGGGCACATTCGACATCTACTGGATCGGAGTCAGCGCCCATGCGCAGGGACGCGGCTTCGGCCGGGTACTACTGGAACATGTCGAAAAAAATATCCGCCGGGCCAAGGGGCGCGTCATCATTATCGAAACTTCCGGCCGCCCGCTCTATGAGGCCACCCGTGGCTTCTACCTCAAAACCGGCTATACGGAAGCCGCCCGCATCCCCGACTTTTACGATCAGGGCGACGCCCGTGTCATCTACTCCAAGTCTCTTTAATATGAGGAACCTATGACAGAACCCATGCATCCACCGCCTCTGCCTTCCGCCAACTCCTCTTCCGGCGCGCTGGCCGTTGCCAGTTTTGTGCTCGGCCTCATTGCCTTGATTACCGGCCTTTTTGTGATCGGCGGCGTAGTAGGTCTGATCGGACTCATTCTGGGCATCGTCCACTTGAAAAAGGGCCGCACACGTGATCGGACTTTGGCCATCTGGGGGATAAGCCTTTCAGCCGCCGGCCTGGCCTTTGCGGCCACCGTACTGATGATCGCCTGGGTGTTCATCAGACCCCTTTTCCTGAACTCCGGCATCATGGAGGAATCCTTCGAACCGTCCCAATGGATCGGCAAACCAGTGCCGGAGATGACCCTGACCTCGCTGGATGGCCGAACGCTGCGGAACTCCGACTGGAAAGGCCGCCCCGTTGTACTCGACATGTGGGGATCCTGGCATCCAGCCTGCACCTCGGCGGTACCGGACTTCAACCGCCTGGTCTCGGAAGTCTCGACCCAGGAACTACAGGTCCTGGCGGTGACGTTTGAAGATCCGGCCGAACTCGAGGCGTTCACCACCAATCACGCCTTGAACTATCCACTGGTGGCCGTCACCAACCTCCCCGCCCCCTTCGGCGAGGTTGATTCAATTCCCACCACGTTCTTTATCAATGCCGAGGGCATCATCAGGGATATCCGGATCGGTTATGAAGGCTATGACGCACTAAAACACTCTGCACTCGACCCATCCCCGCCGGTGGTGCCGGATGCAGAAAGGGAGGGAGACAATCCATGACACCGCACTCACTGCTTTTTACACTTGGCATCGGCCTGATAGCCTTAACGGTATCCGCGGGAGAGATGACCCATAGCGACAAGGGCCTGATCGGGAACAGCCGGGATACCCGTTCAAAATCCCTGAGCTCCTTCTGCCTTGATCGCAACGACAACATTATCGCCTGCGACCAGGCTGAGAATTGCCTGCGCGTGATCTCGACTGAGGATAAGTTGATTGCCAAGTGGAGCCTCGATTTTCCGCCACAGGTCGCCGTCTGCCGCACGGATGGGACTCTGGTCGTCGCCGGCTCCGGTCGTGTAGCCATTCTGGATGCAAACGGCAAAATCTTGATAGCCAATAACCTGCCCGTCCCGCCCATGCCGGTCATCAAGGGTAAAAGCCAATCCAAGGCCGAGCTCACCCAACGCATCCGGCGCATGTCCGATGCCGCCTCGGTCGGCGCCATGGGTGACGATATTTTTGTCTGCGCCCGGGCCAATACCGGCTTTACCGTCTATCGCATGAGCAGCAAACTGGAAAATACCCTCCCCATCATCAAGGGACTCAATGGCTGTTGCGGACAGATGGATATCACGGCGAAGGACGGCAAAGTGTATCTGGCCGCCAATTGCGAATCCAAGATCGTGATGTATGACCGTGACGGGAACAAAACCGGATCGTTCGGGAAGGATAAAAACAACAAGGAGAGTTATTTCAATGGGTGCTGCGAGCCGAAAAATGTCTGTGTCGGCCCTGACGGCTCCCTCTATGTGTCTGAATCCGCCCAATGTTGCATCAACCGGTTCTCGGCCGAGGGCAAACTGCTGGACCGGGTCGGGAGCGTCAAGGGAATCACCGGTTGCGTCCGGGTCACCGTGGCCGTTAACCGGGATGCCAGCCTCGTATATATGCTGGACACCGACAAGCACATGATCCGCGTGCTGGCCCGCAACACCAAGCCCTAAGGGGGAGATCGCATCATGCCCCCTCCGACCCCACGCCGGACCCTGCTCGTCATTACCGGACTGGTCGCCATGTCGCTTCTTCCGGTCTTTTCTTCATCCGCGCGGGCGGGCTGGTTTTCACGCAGTCAGAACCCTGAACCGGCTGGCCCCGCCTTCCTGCTCGCCGTGGGCGACCCACTCGCCTTTGAGAATGCCTGTCCCTGCATCAAGGGCTACGCGCAGCGGGATTACCATGTCGTAGCCGACCTCATCACCCGTGAACTCAAACGACCCGTTGAGCTCGTTTTCTGCCAGAGCCCGGAAGGGGCCTTCCAGCGCACCGGGCGCCGGCCTGATGCGTTCATCGGAAAAACCTCGGTAGCGGAACTCGAGGCCCGGAAAACCGGTCGTCCCTTGAAATGTCTGGCCATGCTGACCGACCGCGCGGGACAAACAACCCTGCAAGGGTTGTTTGTTGTGAGACAGGACGATGCCGCTGGCGCCGTGCCGGATCTGGCCGGTCGTACTATTCTGTTCGGCCCTCCCGACGCGGCCGAAAAGCATGACGCCGCCTTCGCGTTGCTCCGCACTTTTGGTCTTCCGGTTCCCGCAACCCCGCCTGAGGCAGATCCCTGTACCGCCGCCGCCCAGGCTGTCCTCAAGGGGGAGGCTGACGCCGCCGTGATCTCCGATTATGCCTGGCCCCTGCTTGCGGCCTGTGGGGCCGCCGCAAGCGATTCCCTGCGCATCGTGGGACGCACCGACCCTGTTCCCTTCATCGGCATCTTCGTATCATCCGGACTCAGTACCGCCGATGAGGCGAAACTAACGCGCGTTTTGGCCAAACTCACCCGGAGCCGCCGGCTCCGGGAACGGATGGAAACCCGCGATGGATTCATCAGCCCCCCGGCCGCTCTTCTCCGTGATCCTGATCACCCCGCTCCACGCGCCATCAACATGGCTTCATCCCGCGTCATCTGGCGCTCCCCGATGCGGAGCCAGAGCCTCGGCGGATTGGCCGCTTCCGGCGACCGGGTGATCATCCCGGACAAATCTGAAGCGGGCGATGAAGATGTGTGGCACTGTTTAAGAGCAGACACAGGTACCCCCCTCTGGACCGTCACCTATCCTGCCGCTGCGGAAATGGACTACACCAGCGCGCCCCGCGCCACGCCGGTGATCGTCGGCAACCAGGTCTATCTGCTCGGCGCGCTCGGGGACCTCCTGTGTGTAAACCGCGAAACCGGTGCAGTTCTATGGCATATCAACCTGATCAAACGCTATGGCGGTAGCGTCCCCACATGGGGCTTTTGTGGAACCCCGCTGATCCAGGGTGACCTGATAGTGGTTCAAACGGGGACCCCCCGCTCCGGCCTGGTCGCCCTGAACAGGCTGAACGGACGCGAAATCTGGCGCAGTCCCGGCTCCCACCCCTCCTATGGTAGCCTGAGTCTTGCTCACCTCGGTGGCCGGCAACAGATCGTGGGGCATGATAGCGATTCATTGGGCGGTTGGGATCCGGAAACAGGGCGGCGGCTCTGGCGGCTTGTGCCCCCCGTTCCCAACGATTTCAACGTACCGACCCCCGTAAAAGTCGGCGATATGCTCCTCGTTTCCACCGAAAATAACGGGACACGCCTCTATACCTTTGATAGCGACGGGGTCATCAGGCCTGAGCCCTGGGCCATTTCGCAACGGCTAAAGCCGGACGTCAGTTCCCCGGTTTTCGTCGATGGCCTGGTCTGGGGCGCAGATCAAGCGGGAGTTCACGTGCTACGGGTGGCCTCAAAACTGGAAGCCGTATGGGAATCCCCGGATGAGGCGTATACCCGCACGATGAGCCTGGTGGCCTCATCATGCGGGATTCTGGCATCCGCCCTTTCAGGAACGCTGTATGAGTTCAGCAGACCACCGGAAGTAATGGTCCAGCACATCAACGCCTTTACCCCCCATCGAGAATTCCTCCCCGAAATGTGGTCACCACCGGCGCGGATTGACCACCGCCTCTATTTGAGAAGCGCCACCGAAGCGGCCTGCGTGGCTCTGTAAAGTGGCTTTACGGGTGATACCGGCCGTAGCGCTGAATGGCGGCCATAAGAAGGCGCATACCGAGCAAACACCGCGTGATGAATCGGCATGGCGAAGTACTCGTACATCTCCTGATTGAACATACAACAATTGTCATCAGCCCAGCCCCAGCCACGGGGGGCGGTTTCCGCCGTGAAACCCGCTTCCACATCAAGAATCCGGGCCCGTTCCAGAATGGCGCCACCACCACCACTGCCCGCCCAGCGCCTTCAAGCGGGAGGCAGACGCGCTTTCGTTCCCAGCGCACCAGAAGTGAAGGGATCATTCAGGCTCACATCCGGATTCACCGGCCCTTTGAACGGCCGCAACTCCTGCAGACGGGACAAGCCATCCGCCAAAGATTCCGTTACATCATCAGATGCTGCACCAGGATCTTGATGCCAATGCCGATAAGCACTATTCCACCGAAAATTTCGATTTTCTTCTCAAAGAAATGACCGAACGCATCCCCGATATACACGCCCACCAAGCAGAGGGAAAACGTGATGGATCCAATCAGGACAATCGGGGTGATAATCGCCACCTTGATCATGGCAAAGGTGACCCCCACGGCCAGGGCGTCAATGCTGGTGGCAATGCCTAACACCAGCAGGACGGCAACCTTCAAGGGATTATCGGCCGCCTCCTCTGCCTCTTCCAACTGAAACGCCTCATAGATCATTTTTCCACCAATGATGCTCAACAGCACAAAGGCGATCCAGTGGTCCACATCGCGCAGCAATTGTTGCAGCCCGAGTCCGGCCAGCCAACCGATAACCGGCATAACAGCCTGGAACCCACCAAAAGTCACAGCAATCAGGATGGCATGCTTGAGCCGGAGGTTCTTGATGGCAATACCGCTGGTAACAGAAACTGCAAAGGCATCCATTGCCAACCCGACCGACAACAGCAGAATTTCAAGAAGGCTCATATAATCTCCAGCAAGGCATCAAAGGTGTCACAACGCCGGGTAGGCGATTCATTCCCGGTTGTCCCATATCCATATGTGACAAACACACTGTTAACCCCGGCACGGCGGGCCGCCTCCAGATCCGTATTGTTATCCCCCACCACCCAGGTATGCTCCGGCGCAACACCGGAAAGCGCCACGAGGCTGTGAATCATGTCGGGAGCAGGTTTCAAAACCGGACAACGCCCCGCCGCCTCGACGGCCATAAACCAATCGAAAATCCCGAGTTTCGTCAGGATAAGATCGCAGGGGCCGGCGGGTTTGTTCGTGGCGACCGCCAGAATATGCCCGCGCGCGCGCAAACACTTCAGGCCCTCATATACCCCCGGATAAAGGGTCGTCTTTTCAACGGCATGCGCCAGATAAAGAGGCATTTGAACCTTCAGGGCCTCCTCCACATCAATCCCAGTTCCCTGTAAGGCCCGGGTAACCAGCATTTTTACCCCATTTCCCACATAACCCCGGATCGTCTCCAACGCTAACGCCGGCAGCTTGAAATGGGCGCGCATCAGATTGACCGCCGTGGCCAGATCCTGACAGGAATCCACCAGAGTGCCATCCAGATCAAAAATAATCAGTTTCTGGTTCATCAGGTCGAATGCGCAAATACCGTCATCCCCAGCAAGATCAGCACCCCCCCAACGGCCATCCCTGCGATGCCGGCCAGGCGACAGCGGGAGTCCGTCCCGCAACAGCGCTCCACCACATGGCGGAAGCGAAAGGGAGACAGCACCAATACCATCCCCGCCACCACCCAAAGATATGCCAACCCCGCTATGACCCAGGTTGCCCGGGAGTCGTAAAGACATTGAATGCTCAATACCGGGTTCGCCACCAGCAGCAGCAGCCCCCCCAGGGCGCGCGGGGCGAGCAGTTCATTCATAAACACCAGAACCAGCCCCAACACCAGCGGGGTGAGAATCCACAGGAGCCATTTATAGTCCCCGATAAAGTTGCCCAGCGGCATGGCATTGACCTCAAGGGCGGACCAGACTAACGCCAGTGAGGCCAGAACAGCACCGATCCAGAAATGGCGGGGGAAGCCCGCTAAAAAAGTGCGCATCAGGCGCGGCGCCACAACCAGCGGCAAATGCAAGGCGACATAAATGCCTCCAGTCAAAAGTGCACATTCCGATAATGCCATCATGATGTCTTTCCTTCGACTAATGATCCGTACAACGTTTGAGCCCCGACTTTTTCAATATGGACGTAAACTATATCACCCACCCGCACCTCTTCGCTAGGGTCAAATATCGTGATTTTATTCGTGCTGGACCGCCCGGCCCAGCGCGCTTTGTTCCTCAGGCTCGGGCCCTCAACCAAAACCTCAACGGTCGTACCGATGCACGCGCGGTTGAGGCCCTCGCCCAGCACATCCTGATCAGCCAGAATGACATGGTTACGTCGCAATTTCTCCACCTCAGGCACATCATCCTCCATCCCGGCCGCCGGGGTGCCTTCCCGGGGTGAGTATTTGAAGATAAACGCATTATCAAACCGGGCGGCCGCCATCAACCGGCGCGTAGCTTCAAAGTCTTCCTCCGTCTCTCCGGGAAACCCGACAATCACATCCGATGTCAGGGCGAGGGTAGGAACGGACTCACGCAGCCGGCGTACGGCGGCGAGATAGTCATCGGCCGTATACCCGCGCCGCATCATCTTCAGGATCCGGTCGGAGCCCGATTGCACAGGAAGATGGAGATGGTCGCAGACCCCGGGAATCTCGCCCATCGCCCGGGCAATTTCAGCACTACAGCCCGTGGGATGGCCGGAGGTGAAGCGAATCCGGCGGATCCCGGGCACCAGACTCACCGCCTCCAGCAAACGCGGGAGCGGCTCCACGAAACCTCTTTCGGAGTGGTCGGAGTCAGTCCACACGGGATTCTTTTTCCCATATGCCATCACACTCTGACCCAACAGGGTGATTTCCCGACAGCCCTGTTCCGCCAGGGCCCGGATTTCCCGCAAGACGCTCGCTGCCGGACGACTCCATTCCGTACCCCGTACGGTGGGCACAATACAATAGGCGCAGTGGCGATCACAGCCCAACAAGATATTCACATAGGCTGAGAGCGAGCCACCCAAATGCCCGGCTAGCGCCTCAGCCTCCCGATCCGCCTCCCCGGTATCCACCAGGGGCCCCAGTCCATTTGCCACCGCCTCGATCATGGCCGGCAGGGCGTTCAACCGGTGGGTGCCCACTGCCAGATCCAGTCCCTTGACCTTTTTGAGAATCGCCGGACCCAACCGCTGCACCATGCACCCCACGGCGCCGACCAGCAGGCGGGGCCGTTCCCGCTTCAGGGTGGTCATCAGCCTGAGTTTTCCCAGAGCCTTATCCTCCGCCTTGCCCCGGATACTGCAGGTGTTAACCAGGATCACATCCGCCTCCGCTTCATCGCGCGACAACTGATATCCATGCCGGACCAATAAGGCCCCTATCGCCTCGCTGTCGCGCTCATTCATCTGGCACCCATAGGTCCTGATATGAACGGTTCTCACTAAATGATCCGGGGATTTCATGATTCAGTCTTTCTGGGAATGGATGACCGGGCGCCATTCCGGTTTATCGAACGTGCCGCGTAGGACATACCCGGCCGGCCACGCCGGAGCAAGGAAAGACATGACGGTCCGCCCCTTGCCATTGGCAATTTTTGATAACGCCGGTTTGACCAGCCAGTTCAAAGACCCGTCGAACCCGCACTGCCCTTTCGCCGTCAGTTCCACCGGCCCCGCTTCAATAACGAGATCCTGACTGGTGAACTGTTGATTACCGAGCGTAAAGGAAAACCGGGCTTCGGACGGGAGGTCCGCCAGATCACACCGGCGCGCGGCCTCACCCCACTCCTGCACCCATCGGGAGGTCAGTGGACTTTGAAATAGCCGGGCCTCGCGCACGGTTAATTGGCCCTGCCCCACCAGATTGGTGCCGATCCCGCCGATATCGAGATTGCCGAAAAGCTTCCCACCCACACGCCATACAGGATTGGTGCTGACCCACAGCAGTATTTCATCCGTGTCCGCATTGATGATCTCGGCCTTGATAGCCGTCCTCCAATGCGCCCCGGCCTGATCCGACACCATGGTGGCGGACCCCCCGACAAACCCGCCCCCGAGATTACCGCGGAAGTTGGAAAACAAATGGGTCAATCCGTGATTGATATAATCGAAGGAATAATTGGAGACAAGCCGGCCCTGGTAACCCATTTTCCTGCCCTCAACCCGCGCCTCCACTTCGGACTGTTCCGGATTGGAATACCCTATCCGCCCCTTTGCATCCAGACGTGCACCCTCCTCGAAATCCCAGAGGGTGAGCATGGACTCCTTCATGCCGATGAGCCGGAGGACCGACGCCAGATTGACTTCTGAGTGCACCTGAAAATCAGACATGCCGGTATTAAAATCAAATTCAACTTGCCCGCTCGCCTGACGTCCGCTCATCGTCAGATTGAATGGATCCAACCGCAAGCGGTTGGTTCCATTGCCGATCACCACCTCGCCCTGGATGCCGGCAAAGCCGATGACGGCGCCCCGATAGGCATAGTTGGAGGCTTGAAAACGGCCTCTGGCCAGTACAGAAAGGGTGGGCTTGGAACTGATGTCAAAGGTCAGCTCCAGCCGGGGCGGAACGGTTGGGAATGAAAACCGCTCCAGCACCCCGATCGCCTCAGGGTAGAACACCCTGCACACAGGGATCAGGGCGCGCGGATCAAACGACGTGGCCAAACGCCCTGCCACTGTGCCCTCTTGCCGCCAGACCAAGGCGCCCTCGATCGTACCGGAATGCAACTCGCGTCCAATTTTGCCATAAAGACGGGATAGCGCAACCCCGTGTGCATCGATCTGGACGACCGCCCTGCCCTGCTCGACCCAAACACCCATCACATCAAAATTGAAAAAGGCCACATCCAAGTCAAGCTGGCTGAACACATTCACCTGATGCCCTGCCGGCCTCTTCCCGTCTGAGCTCCCCCGGGCGCCCTTGAATCCGGAATGTGATGAACTCCACAAAGGACGAAGCAGTCCATCCGACACATTCAGTTCCTTGATCCGGCTACGCCCCGCCCCGGGCCGTTCGACCAGATGATAGAGCACACGGCATTCCCGCGCTTCAAGGAAAGGCGGCCCGGGCAGACCTTTCCGGTAGACTGTCACGTTCCTGGCCTTCAGGCCCCCGCCGAGATCCAGACGCATCTCATGCACCTGAATAAAGTAATCGCCACTATTGGCATCAGTCAGGATCAAACGGGTCAGAAAATCAGGAAATCCGAACACGGCCAGCCCGAACAGCAACGCCACCACACCCACCAGCAGGCCCGCCAGCCAATGCCGTACCCGTTTGAAGGCTTTCCATCCTGGAGAGATCAACCTCATCGCGGTTCAACCAAGGGACGCGACAGGGCCTGCGCCCTCTCCTTGTTGAGCACAAACACCACATCCTGCCCCTGGATCATCGAGTACACGCCATTCGTCCCGCAAGGGCCGCCAATCAGCACGGTCTTTAAAATGCCACTCGCCCCTGTTAAGCCAAACGTCACCCGGGTCGACGACTCATCAATCCCATAGGCAAGCACATTGGTGGCATTCATCGATTCAATCCGTTCCGCCCGCAGGGAGGAGGCCAGAATCAACAATTCAGGGATGGCCCCTTTGCGGAGCTGTCCATCCGGTGGTGAATCCGGCAACCAGCTCCCATCACTCCCGACCGAGACCGTTTCCTCCCGGCCGTTCCGGGCCAGAGTCACTCGCCGGACCTGATCAGAGGAAAAATCCAACATCCGGCAATCCATATAAGGGCGGGGATCACCCAGGGAAAGGAGGGGCCGGACTTGTGGCCACACCGAGATTAACTCCTGAGAAGGCACCTCAGTCACCATCCGTGTTTCCTCGCAATAAACCTGGCTATTAGCTCCCTGGGCGGGAGGAACCTCAAACCGGTAGCTCCAGCTTGTGTCCTTGGAATCCGGCAATAGCGCGGGCATATTGGTGGTCGCGATTAATGGGCGCCGGGAGGCCAGGACAAGACGACAGACCGACACGGGAGGAGTGACTCCGGGGGCAAGGGGGACGCCACTGCCCGATGGTTCCGCCATTTTTAAATTACAAATCGCCATCAGAAGAGCGCCCACCGCGCGGGAATCCGCCTTGAACTGGAACGGCTCCCGGATTATCCAACCTGATTTCTCTTGTTTTTCCAGCACCAGTTTGGCATCCCCTTCACGCAGCATGATTGAAACAATGGCCGCAGGATCGGCATGGCATAAACGGCGGTCCCGCAATGACTCTGCCGTGATGGTTTGAAACGCAAGCACCTCGCGTTGAATGGAGCAGATGGCCGACACATCACTCATGCGGGCATAAATGAGATCCGGCCGGTCCTGCCGAAGCTTCCCGACCGTTAACACCAGCGGGGGGCGTCCGCCTTCGGGCGTCAGCGTAATCTGCATCAGGGCCTCATCAACCGAAAGCCCATAGACCGCTGGATCGGCGGAAGCGGCCAAGGCCCCGAACGCCTCAACTTTTAAACTCATGAGCGACTGAATCAACTGATCGACCCGCCGGTTATCAGCCCTGGCCTCGATCGGTTGCTGTATACGCCACTGCCCGTCACGGAGCGCCAACTGCAGAAACCCGCCCGAATGCTTCATTTCAAGCCGCGTCACGCGCTTGAGATCGGCCGGAAAAAGAGAATGATCGCGCATACCGGCCACATCGACAGGCAGAATATCAGACACCTTCAGCGTTGCGCCGATCACATCGGCGTTAGTCTTCAACCGGAGGTAGACCAGATCCCCAAGTGGCGATTCATCCCCCACCAGAATCTCATCCACCTGTGATTCGTTCCCCACCAGCAACCGGGCACGCGGGGCATCCAACCCGAAACTGGCGGAAGTCAGGCGGCGTTCCGCCAGGCGTTCGGGAGTGAGCGTTTCCTTGATTCGACCGGCGCCCAATGCTTCAAGAATCTGCTTGATGCGGGCCTCATCCGCCCGGGCGTCCTCGGGTCGCGTCAACACCCACTGTCCCTCGCGCCGGACACATTCAATAACCACCTCCCCGGCCGTGATCCCCAGGCGGGTCGCCGCGGCGGGGCTCATCGGTAGTAGCGGAGCGTCAACCGGCAGGACCCGTGCCGTGGAATCGGCAGGCCGGTCGAAAACCAGAATAAACAGGGCGGTCACAACCACCAGGATAAATATCCATAGCGTGGGCTTCCAGCTCATTAAGGCGTTCGCTCCTTCCTGAAGGGGGAAAGAAAGGCCCGTCGGTCACGCCGGGACAGGGCCACAAAACAACCCAGACCGGTCAACAGCATGGGCATGGCGCCCACCGTCAGGAAAAAGGCCAACACCCGGTCGCCTGCATTAATCCTCAAATTATAAATCCCGCCCGTGGCCGCAAGCTTGGGAAGGTCGCCCCCCCGCTCCTGGAGCCAGCCCAATGCATCGATAAAAAAGGCCTCATTCGCACCCGCCAGACAGGCGTTGGCGGCAAACTGGGAATCACCACACACCACCAGACGGACCGGCTTGATATCCATGGCAAGCCCCGAGGACAAGCCCTTCTCAACGCAGACGGCCAGCGGCAGCGGGCCCGCCCGGTCATACCCCTCGTTGAAGCGGGGCGGATTCTGATCCCGTTCGGCCTCAGCCCAGCTGGTTACGGAACTATAAAGCAATTCCATTACACGCGGTCGATCGGCATGGTCATTGAGACTACCCCGCTGTGTGTTGCTGGACAGAGGTTCAACCGGACGCGGCATATACAAGGAGGTGACCAGGCCATCCAGGTTATCGGTGACCGGATGGCGCCCATACCGGATCACGGGGACTTCTCCCATCCCTACCGCCGGCGTGC
>JBIKMI010000236.1:0-4441 GCA_044359285.1 Kiritimatiellia bacterium | reverse complement strand
CGAACCTGCTGCAGGCGCAGCGCGATTACTTTGGCGCCCATACCTATGAGCGCGTCGACAAGCCGCGCGGGGAAGCCTTCCATACCAATTGGACCGGGTCCGGCGGGTCGACCGTGGCGACCACCTACGTGGTGTAATCCAGTCTTGGATTAGATCGCGGGTGTCAGTAGTATGCTCCGTGTCTCCAATTGGAGGCACGGAGTTTTTTTATGGAGCGGACCACCTATTTTGCCAGGCGCCTGTTGCTGGTGAGTCCCACGTTTCTTGGGATCACCCTGATGTGTTATGGCCTTGTCCAGGTGGTGCCCGGCGGACCGGTGGAACAGATCATCATGCAGATGAAGGGCGTCCAGGCCGGGGAGGGCAAGATGGCGGCGGGCGCTTCGGGCACCGTTACGGCGGAACAGCGGCTGGCATTGGAAAAGCATTTTGGCTTTGATAAGCCGTTTCTAACCCGATATTGGAAGTGGTTGGTTCACGACCGGCTGGGCATGCAGCAGGACTCCTTCAAGTATCCCAACAAGACCGCCTGGCAATTGATCCGGGAGCGGATGCCGGTATCCCTTGTCTTCGGGCTGACCGGCGTGGTTCTCAGTTATCTGATCTGCATCCCGTTGGGGATCACCAAGGCCCTTAAGAACGGGAGTGCCTTCGATCTGGGGTCCAGCGTCATTGTGCTGACAGGCTATGCCATTCCCACCGTGGCCTTTGGCATGGTGTTGAAAATGCTGTTGTGTGGCACATCCGAAAATCTATGGGATCTCTTCCCGCTCTCCGGGGTTCATGCCGAGGGCTATGAATCCCTCTCCTGGCTGGGTCAGGTGGGTGATGCCATCTGGCATATGGTGCTCCCGGTTCTGTGCTATGTCATTGGCGGGTTTGCGGTGCTGACCCTGCTCATGAAAAATTCCCTTCTTGATCAGATCGGCAAGGACTATCTGCGAACAGTCCTGGCCAAGGGCGGGTCAGCCCGGCGGGCGGTGTGGGGCCACGCCCTGCGCAATGCATTGATTCCAATTGCGACCGGGATCGGGGGCATTCTGGGCGTCATGTTTGCCGGCTCCGTCATCATTGAACAGATTTTCGAAATCCCCGGGATGGGCCGGCTGAGTCTCGAGGCGATTATCGGGCGCGACTATCCGGTGTTCATGGGCATCCTGGCGCTGACCTCCATTCTTGGACTTCTGGGTAACATTATTTCGGATTTTTGCTATACGTTGATTGACCCGAGGATCACTTTTTCAAAATAGGGGCGCTTATGACCATTATTGAACCGCATATTCATATGTACTCACGGACAACCGATGATTATGTCGACATGTATCTGGCCGGCATCAGGGCCTGTGTAGAGCCCTCCTTTTGGATGGGTCGCAATCGTCGCTATGCGGGAACATTCTTTGATTACTTCGACCTGATCCTTGAATTTGAAACGGTCCGGGCACGGCGGTTCGGTATCGATCATTATGCTGCCGTTGCGCTCAATCCCAAAGAAGCCGAGGACGGGGTTCTGGCCAACGAGGTGATAGATGGCTTGGAACCGTATCTCGAGCATCCCCGTTGCGTGGCCATCGGGGAGATCGGCTTCAATGCCATTACGCCCAATGAGGAAAACGCCTTTGTGCGCCAGCTTCATTTGGCAAATGAGCATCATATGCCGGTGATTGTCCACCTGCCGCATGTGGATAAGCTCAGGGGAACCAAGCGGACCATTGAGATTATCCGGGCGGAGCGGATCAATCCGGACTGGGTGGTGATTGATCACAACACCGAGGAGACGATCCTGCTCTCCCGCGAGAGCGGCTGCTATTGCGGGATGACCGTCTATCCCATCTCCAAACTCAATCCGGAGCGTGTTTCAGCCATCATCGGTGAGTACGGCAGTGAACGGATGATTGTGAATGGCTCCGCCGATTGGGGGGTATCTGACCCCCTGAGTCTGGTCAAGGTGGTGGAGCGGCTCCGCCTGGATGGCTTTCCGGATACAGATATCCGGCGGCTAACCTGTGACAATGCGATGGCTTTTTATAGCCAATCACCGAACTGGAAGCCGGACTTCACGATCCAGCCGCTTGATCCACGCGAATTCCAGCGATAGATTGAATGATTAAGAAGTCATGGAGTAAAGACAATGAGTAACATTCATCCCCTCGCCGGCAAGCCAGTTCCCCGCACCCTGCTTGCCAATATCCCACGCTTGGTTTCCGCCTATTATTCGTCAAAACCGGATGTCCGCATTCCCGGTCAGGAGGTCAGCTTCGGGACCTCCGGGCACCGGGGCAATTCACTGAAGGTGAGTTTCAACGAAGACCATATCCTGGCGATTGTTCAGGCCGTCTGTGATTTCAGGAAAGCCAGGGGGATCCAAGGCCCGCTTTTTTTAGGCATGGACACCCATGCGCTTTCTGAACCTGCCCACATCACCGCCATCGAGGTGCTGGCAGCCAATGGGGTGACGTTAATGGTGCATAAGGGGGGGCATTATACTCCCACGCCCGTGATCTCCCATGCGATTCTCACGCATAACCGGGCCGGGACCGGCGGGGTGGCGGATGGGCTGGTGATTACCCCGTCGCACAATCCGCCCGACAATGGCGGGATCAAGTACAATCCCCCTGATGGCGGGCCTGCCGACACGACAATTACCGGAGTCATCGCCAAGGGGGCCAATGACTACCTGCTGAACGGACTGAATGGTGTGAAGCGCATCCCCTATGAGCGCGCGGTGAAGGCCGCCAACACGGTGATGTTCGATTATGTCACCCCGTATGTCCGGGATCTCGCGAATGTCGTGAACCTGCAGGCGGTTGCCGGGGCCGGACTGAAGCTGGGGGCTGACGGGCTCGGGGGGGCGGGGGCCGCCTATTGGGAGGTGATTGCCGACCGGTACAAATTGAACATCGAAACCTTCAACACGATCCCTGATTTTACCTTTGGCTTCATGACCCTTGACTGGGATGGCAAGATCCGCATGGATTGTTCGTCGCCTTATGCCATGGCCGGGTTGATTGCCCTGAAGGACCGTTTTGATGTCGCCTTTGCCAATGACCCCGATTTCGACCGGCATGGAATTGTCACACCGTCTGCTGGCCTGATGAACCCCAATCACTACCTGGCCGTGGCCATTGATTACCTCTACCGGAACCGGCCGGGGTGGCGGAGTGATGCCGCGGTGGGCAAGACCCTGGTGAGCAGTTCGATGATTGACCGGGTGGCGGCCGGGCTCGGACGCAGACTCTGTGAAGTGCCGGTCGGCTTTAAGTGGTTTGTGTCGGGGCTGGTTGATGGCTCGTTCGGATTCGGCGGCGAAGAGAGTGCGGGCGCGTCGTTCCTTCGCCATGACGGCTCCGTTTGGACGACCGACAAGGATGGCATCACCCTTGCCCTGTTGGCCGCTGAGATCACGGCCGTAACAGGGCGCGATCCCGGGCTCCATTATCAGGATCTGACCAGGAAATATGGCACGCCGGCCTACGAACGGATTGATGCGCCGGCCAATGCCGTTGAGAAGGCGGCCTTATTGAAATTGACCCCCGCCGCCGTCACGGCGAAGACACTGGGGGGTGAACCCATTACGGGGGTCTTCACCACCGCCCCCGGCAATGGCGCTCCCATTGGCGGGCTCAAGGTCACCACGGCCAACGGTTGGTTTGCCTCGCGCCCGTCCGGCACCGAGGACGTCTGCAAACTCTACGCTGAGAGTTTCAAAGGCGTTGAGCATCTCCATCAGATCCAGCACGATGCCAGGCTCCTTTGCGCTGACGCCTGCCGTGCGGTGTGAATGCAAAACGCTGGCGGAGGCGTGACGAACGATGAATCGATATTTTTATGTACTGGAGATGGCGACGCGGGTGAAATAAGGGAAAAACATGAATACACATAAAACTGGATGTTGTTGGATGCGGTTCGCGGTGTGGGTGGCGATGGCATTTTTTTCAGGGCTTGCCGTGGGGGAGGATCTTGCGAGGGTGCAAAATCATCTGCCGCCGGCCGATCCCGCCACCCTGCCCGCGGTTCCCGTCATTCGGCCGGGTGTTGCCACGAATCTGGTTATAGATGGCCGTTTGGATGAAGGGGCCTGGCGGTCGGCCACAGTCTACTCGGAATTCGGGCTCGACAGCGGCGAAGGTCCGTCCGATTTCCCCACGGCCGTCCGGTTCCTTCACGCCGGGCGGTTGCTCTGGGTGGGGATCGAGTGCGATCTGCCACCCCCTGCCGACGGGGGCGAAGTCGACAAGGTGTTGGAGAATGAACTGATTGAGTTATTCCTGGATAACGCCGGCGGACGGCGGATGTCGTACCATCTCGGGTTGAAGCCGTCGGGTCTGATCGGGATTCCCGGGGTGGCCACATCGGCGGTGCCGGACTATTGCCAGTGTGCGGTGACCCGGCGTCCGTCCGGCTACACGATCGAGCTGCGCCTGCAACTCGACGCCTTCGATCA
>JBIKMI010000396.1:0-4448 GCA_044359285.1 Kiritimatiellia bacterium | reverse complement strand
GGGAAGGCCGGCACTGGGAAAACCACCTTTCTGCGTAACATTGCCCGATTTACACACAAGAACACGGTGATAGCGGCGTCGCGTGCGAGACCGTGTTCGCATTTTATTTCCGCATTTGCTTGGACGAGAGAATCTGAGTCACCCGCAAACAACGCCCCGTCTGGTCCAATGGCCCATCGTTAAGGGTTCCATGATACTCAATCTGGTAAGGAAGTCCGTTTGAAAAGGTGTAGGGTGTGCCCTTGATTTCATTGTTGGACCACCATACAAGGAGGGGTTCCTGGGTCCGAGATGACGTGATTTGTGCCCAACAACCATCATACCAGAAGTCATGGGTGATGCCGCCATGGCGTGATCGGTTGATGGAGTGCCCAACGTGAATAACCTCAGACGTCACAACGACTGTGATCCGATGAACAGAACCGGTGGCGTCCCCAGCGACACAGACGCATGACGTTGCTTGAAGGTACAACAAAAGCATTACGGCCCATATCTTCATCATTCTCCCTCCGATGCGAACGATGCGGTTCTCCGGCGGCGCAAGCCGTACGGAGCGACCGCCTGTTCGAATATTATGTTCTATCTGTCCATTGCTTCGGGTTCCTTTTTGCATGAAACACGGCAAGGATAACGATGTGATGGGAATCAAGGACGAAAAAGATTTCGTAAGGGAATCGCCGGAGAAGCGCTCGGCGAATGGTTTTGTGAACGAGGGGATGCTGAAGTGGATTTCTGAGGATGCTGGCCAATGTTGCGTCAATGGCCAAAAGAAACTCCGAGCCAAGCCCTTCAACACGGGATTCATACCAGTCAAAGGCATCGCGCAGTTCTGCCTCCGCTTCTGGCCGAATGATCAACTCGCGAGGCACGCCCGGCTCCTGATGCTTGCTCTTACTTCACTCCAAGGCGATCCTTCTCCAGGATTCTTGTGGTAAGCATCGAGCCGACGATCAAGCTCCGTCTTCTGCGCCTCTGTGAGGATGACGGCGTCAGGCACTTCAGAGACACTATCCCAGATATCTTCAACAAGGATAATGCGTTCAGGCACGCTCATGCTCAAAAAATCTGCTTTGGTTAATGTACTCATGACATCAGCACTATACGCATTTTTGTTTCTGATCTCAATCATTTCATTAATTCGAACATGCTGCTCTGGCTGAGGCGAAGCCGATAGCCAGGAGCGGCTGGTTCTGCAAATCATCCAGCCTTTTCAATCAAGCGGCCATTGATGTATTTGTGCAGGATGCTAGAAATGAATGTTTGGTACGGCAGCCCCTCATGGACGGCCGTCTTCTGAAAACGGATCAGGTCGCGTTCGGCCATCCGAATATTGACGCGCTTATCCTTCCGGAGCGTGGCTCGTGCCGCATCGCGGTAACGAACCGCTTCGCGTGTAAAGTTTGGGATGCGCTTCCACTCCCCTTTCTCAACGGAATCAAGCAGTCCCTTTTCTTCCTGCGTCAGTTTCATTTTATTCCCCTCCCAAGTATTGTTTTGTCATTTTACGACTGGGAATGATGGTCTTTAGGAAGATCATTGCGTCATCCTCCACGAATGGCACGAGGTAGGCGTACCCTTCCACATTCACAATGAAAATCTTCTGCCCAGGGTATTGCTGCTGATTTGGATGCTCGATTGTGTCGAGCAAGCCTCCCTGCGACAGATGGAAAACAATATCTTCAAAAGTGACGTCACGTTCCTGCCGCAACCAATCGTTCTTTTCATCATTCCAGTCGTACGACTTCATGGAGCAAATGTATCACTATGTGTGCACTTTGGCAACAGGCTTCTCTGATTCATTTCAATGGCAGAACGTTGCCAATCATGCGCGCTGTAAAGCGTCGCGTGAATTGGCTGGTTGGCCGATTTTGTTATCTGAATAAATCAGAGTGAGTCCCTGTTCGTTCAAGTCTCAGCGATTCATTGTCAGCAGTGTAGATCAGAATCCAGTCAGGCTCCACATGACAGTCATGCGAGGGTTTCCATTCTCCGACCAGCGGATGGTCCCTGTGTTTTGGATCAAGTGGAGTCCCGGCGGCAAGTTGCCGCACAACGGCTTCGAGTTTAGACAAGTCCTTTCCGCGCTTGCGCATCTTTTTGATGTCGCGGGCGAACTGGGTGGTCTGGGCGACTTTCTTCATTTCTTCCAGTTCTCAAACATGGCGTCAATCGACTCGAACTCCTGAACATCCTCGCCTTTGCGGCTTTTTTCCAGAGTGGCGGCTGTGCATTCGTTAGGGACGGCCACGGCGAATGGAAGCCCGTGTCTGAGCGTGATCTGCCGATAGAAAATCCGAATTGCCTCTGTCGGACTAATCCCGAGATTATGCAGAACTCCCTCAGCCTGGCGCTTGATCTGCGGCTCAATTCTTGCATGTATGACTGCTGTTTTCATGATCGAAGTGTGTCACATATGCAACACACAAATCAAGTCATTCTTTCTGGCCAACGTTCGGCGTGTCCGGCGAGCTTTAGCGAGTACGGACCACGCCGTGGTTGGCATGGTTCTTATCCGTGCGCCAGTTTTGCCGATGCGAGACGGTTCAAGCTGACACCCGCTTCAGCGGCCTCTACGGCGAGTTCACGATGCACATTGGGCGGGACGCGCACCATGAACTTTCCGCTGAACGACCGACTAGCCAACGGCTTTGGGATTGGCTCTCGTTGTGTATTCATATCCTCAATAACATCAGCCACTACAGAGCGAACCCCCCGAAGCGCAGCTTCGGGTGCTGCGGCCAGCCAGCTCAATCCCGGAAACTCGGCACAAAGGCCGACGTACTCTTTGTCTTCTTCCGACCACGTGACGCGGTAGGTATAGTGATCATGCGGAACGGTTTTCATATTCCCACCTCTCGATTGCCTTCAACACTTGCCTGACCTGATAAACTTTCGCTTTCCCCTTGTCATCCTGAATATTTACCCGTGGATCCCCCAGCCATGGTGTCCTGTAGATCCGATGGCTGGTTCCCTTTTGCCTGGGTTGTCCGAAATACTTCTCGCACACCCTGCACAAATCAGCAAAGCGAACCCCTTTGGGGTTGTTTCGCATCTCTGAAATTGTGTCTTCAACCGAACTCATGAGAATATAGTATCATTATTGATATCATCATCAATCATTTTCTATGCCAACGCTCCGGCTCACTGGCAACGAGCCCGTCAGGGCGAGGCGTACAGTGCTGCCGGTGGTTCGCAGTTTATCTAGTTTTCCAGTATTGAGGATCGCGGTGCTGATGCATGACTGCCATGATGACAATATGCCTCGGTTGGTCCCTGAACAAGACGCCAAAGGGGAAAGTCTTTGTCAGGCACCGACGGACATCAAGATCAACGGTCGGGTATAGGTGTGGATTCAGAATGATGCGATTGACGGCATCCTGTACCGACGCCAGAAACCTTCGTCCAAGATCAGGCTGTTGTTCCTCGTAATATGCCGCCGCCGCGAGCATTTCGGATTCGGCGTCGGGATGGAACTTTACGGCCTTCATGCAAGCGCGGCGTATGCCCTGGCAAAAACGGCATCCGCATCATGAAGTTCGACTGTGCCACGATCCAATTCTGTGCACCGCCGCCGAACTTCCTTTTTCCATTTGGCCGACAATACGGGAGCATCGGGAGCATCAAGGCTCTCGATCAGTTTCTCGGCAACAAATGCCCGTAACACAGGGGGAAGCCCCATCGCTTCCGTCATGACTTTTTCCGCTGTAATACTCATGCCTGCATTATACCCTTAATGATTTCATCATCAATTAATCTTTTTTTCTGCGAACGTTCACCTTCTCCGGCGGCGAACCCGCCAGGGTGAGCCGTACGGAGCGAGGTGTGGTTGGCCGAATTATCGATAGGCATCTTTTCGATCATCGATGGTCAACATGTATACAATTCTTTCTGTCTCATCCACAGAATAGAAGATCCGATACGGACCTGTTCGGTACCGCCATGTCGCAGGCGTGTACCCCTGCAACTTGCGTATATTGGGGCCGAAATAAGGCCCCTGCCGCAACTGGGGGTAAACATAGGTCTCGAGTTTCTTTGGAAGAAACCTAGGCGGCCCTAATCGTTCGAGGGCCTCCTTGAACTCATCAGTCTCGAAAATCCGGAATTCAGACGAATGTACCGCGCCGGTTTTTGGCATCCTGATGCCCCCTCTTCAAACTTTGGTTAAGCGCAACATTACCGCGAATTTCCGTCATTTCAAATTCGTCTACGGTTTCGTAGTCCCGCACGAAACGCATTACTGCCGTTTCGATAAAATTTGAGATCGGCCGGTTTTCGCGCTCAGCCACACCCTTGAAAAGCCGATAAACGGGGTCATCAAGCCGCAGTGTTATCGTTTTCGACATAATCATCTCCTGTTCTGAAATTCGATGCCATAAGAATACAAAAGAACACACTTGATAGCAATTCTTTTCATGGGCCAACGGCTGAACTCACCGTTCCCGAACCCG
>JBIKMI010000233.1:0-4478 GCA_044359285.1 Kiritimatiellia bacterium | reverse complement strand
GTTCATTCAGGAGGATGGCCTGGCCTTTTGTCGTCAGACGGTATTTCTGGAGGCGGCTGGCGGGTTTGTCGGGCAGGGTGTATTCGATCAGACCTTCGGTGAGAGCTGGCCCGATATAGGTGTCACGAAGGCGGCGCCTGTTTCTAAGATCGAATGTCTTTCTGATGTCTGCATTCCCCATGGGGCCTTCCGAGTGGAGCAACTTGATAAGACGGAGAACATAGTCACTGACTGGTGCCGTGACTGGTGCCGTGACTGGTGCCGTGACTGGTGCCGTGATTTGCCCGCCTACGGTTTCAAAGGCTCCATCAGGTTTACGGCAGATGGTGGTTACAAAACCATCGGTCAGGGTGAATTCGGGTTCGGGAAGGCCGGCACTCCGGCAACGGGTGATCATATCCCCGGTACCGGTGCCCATACGTTCGATGTATTTCGTCAGGTAAAGGGGTTCAGCCAAAAGTGGGTTCCCTGGCACGGAACCATGCGGATGGCGCAGTTTTTCCAGTGTGAGAGAAGGCGGCAAGGTGCCGGGGTTCCATATCTCCAGTCGGTCGGAAAAGAGCATGACTTGGACGCTACCGTTGCTGGTGTAGTCGCGGTGCGCCACCGCGTTGACGATGGCTTCGCGAATGACCTCCGGGGGGATCTCGTAGGCTACGGGGGCCTGTGAACTGAGTTCCCTCGTGCCGACGGCTAGGTTGATCTTCGCCAGGACGAAATCGACCGCCTGGTCTACCAGTTCGAAAACGGTTCCTTTGTACACCTGATAGGAGGGGATGGGTTTGCTTACTTGCGTACCGTGGAAATGGGCGCACTTGATCTCGGATGAGATCAGAAACCGTTGCGGGGCGGTCCCAAACAGAAGGACGGACGCATGGGTCGGCCGTTCATTCTTAAGCAGGTTCAGATGCGTCAGCACTTGGAGAGAGGCTGTGCCTTCTTCCAAAGGGAAGCCGCGGGCTCGGCGGGCACTGGTCACGAAACGGGCGATTTTGTCATCAGAAAGGTCCTGCAAGGTGGCATCGGGACAGACAGCGGCATCAAAGGGGCCGAAGCGCAGAAGTTCCTTTAAATCAAGATAGTCTACAAGACTGGCATAGACCGAGCAGATCAGTTCTGTAAGCGTCGAAAACCGACGGCGGATGAGTTGTGTGCCGGCCGCCGTGATGAGCGCCTGCATTTTGGGATGCTTATCCGTGTCGGTCGCGTTCTTTACGAAAATCAGGCGGGGTTTGTTCAGACGGGTTGCTAGATTAAACTCCCGGTGGGTCGGAGAGAAACCTTCACTGTCTTCCCATCCGTATTCGGTTCCCAGTAAAGCCAGATAGAGGTTACAACGTTCCACTTCCTGCAAGTAAACGGCATCGGCACGGCGGTCAGTGGCGGGAAGATCTTCAAAAAGGAAGACCTCGAAAAAACGACTCAGCAGTGCGTCGCTTAAAATGTAGGCCTTGAGAGCTTGGCGCTCTTCTGAAAACTCCTTTTGCACGCTACTGATGAAAATACGCTGTTTCATAGGGTTTTAAGATTGGTTATGACGCAAAAACGGCACTCCGTGCAATTGGCATTTCCAAATTGCAGGTGAAACTTATCACCGCATCGGAACGCATGAAAGTGAAAAGATGGCTAAGGAACCTGTCCCTTGGAACCCTGGAGGCCCTTCACCATGGCATGCCCTCCAGAAGGGCGGCCAACGCCTTCTCGATGCGTTCGTCGTGTGTGCCGCGCAGGCTCAGATACAGAGACAATCGGTCAACGGCGGGACCGTCCGACAACAGGTGGGGATCATAGGCCCAGCACTCCACGCGCGCTTGGGCGTCTTCAGGACCGTGGCACATGACTATGTCTCCTCTCTCCAACTGGGCCCGATAGTCGGAACTCTTCATGGCGCAGGTGGGAAGTTCATCATCGGAAATCATGGATGCCGCTGCCAAGGCGGTCAGGCCCGCGTGGAGATTCCGCTCGTCCTTGCGAATGAAGCGAACCCAGAGGCGCGCTTTTACCGGACTCAGCAGGTGTGACTCGGCGAGCCCCCAAAGTTCGCGCATGGGTGCTGGAAACTCCATGTGAGTGCTGCGGCCTTGCTGGATCGACTTGCAGAGCCCCAAGGATTCCAGTTCGATCCGTACGGTACTCAAGGTCATCGCTGAGTAGCCCAGTTCACTTGCCAGTTCGCGAAGTGAGACTCCCTCGACGTGTCTGCCTAGAAGATGCCGGAGCAGAACCACCTGTGCGGCGGCCGCCAGACGGCTGCCAGGCTGGCTTGCCGTCCGCGGGAAGCGTTCGTGAAAGTCAACCATCATGGGCGGGAGGAATGCCTGGCGATGCGGAACCACGAAGGGTATTCCCAGGCGGACGAGTTGCTGTCGACCGTAGGAAGAAATCTGGTGCAGTACCAGCACCACCTCGTTGCCTAAACTGGCCCGGAGAGTGTTGTGATGCCGCGCATATTCCGACGGCGTGGCGGTGTCCGTGTCGGGATTTTGGATGGCCAGCAGGGACTGGCGGCCGAAAAGCTGGGTCTTCGCCAGGTGGTAATAGCTGCGCAAATAGAGCGGGAGCCTTCCGGATATCTCGCTTTGCACTCCTTCGATGAGGGGGGCGGTGCCGGTTGCTTCCTCTATGTATCGTCTATACTCTGCTTCAAGGTTCACGGTGATATGTAAATCAATTTCCAACGATAAAGCAAGCAGCTTTATCTTATCAATGATTGTTTACATATGGCGGGATGAATCTGGGAATCCTTCGAAAGCCACCGTTCTGACAGCCATAAACGCAAATGAGATTCCGCTGTGTTTTGTGTTGCTTTTGTAAACTATAGATGTACTTTATAGCTTCACATTCAAACAAGCATGAGTTTTCAGTTTGCGTAATATATATTTATGTAAACCATGAGTAGTCATAATGGAATCGAAGATAAACAATTTATTACTGAAGTGGACAAAGGGAACTGTGGCGACGGCATCGTGGTTGCGCGAACTTGGCATATCCCGCCAGTTGGCCCGGCGTTATGCTTCATCCGGCTGGATTCAGTCCATAGGCTGCGGAGCCTTTATACGTACCGGTGACACCGTGAACTGGCTCGGTGGTGTTTACGCACTCCAGTCTCAACTGAAACTCAGCGTTTACGTAGGCGGTGATACGGCATTATCACTGAACGGCCTGGGACATTATTTGCCAATGGGAGAAGAAACGGTGGTTCATCTGTTTAGTGAACGCCGGGAGCGACTGCCCGCCTGGTTCAAGAAACATGCATGGGGTGTGAAAATCCAATATCACCGACCGAGCCTTTTTATATCAACCGGCCAGGCTGGGTTCATGGAGGTTAAGCGTGGTGAGGTCTCGCTTCGGATCTCCGCGCCGGAACGTGCGATCCTGGAGATCCTCCACCTGGCTACCACCAACGATGCCATCACGCATGCAGTCGAACTCATGAGCGGCTTAAGCACACTGCGCCCGCAAGTGTTGCAACCTCTGCTTGAGGGGTGCAGTTCAGTCAAAGTTAAACGGCTCTTCCTCTGGGCGGCGGAGTCGGCCGGGCATGCATGGTTCAGCCGACTTGCACCGGAGCGCCTGGATTTAGGCAAAGGGAACCGCTCTCTTTACCGAGGGGGGCAGTTTAACTCAAAGTACCGAATCACCGTCCCGAAAGAGGAGGAAGTAGCCCATGTTTGACCCCGTCTATGTAAAACAGGCAACATTACTGCTCAGGTGCCTCCCTGAAATCGGGAAACAACCATGCTTTGCCCTAAAGGGCGGGACTGCCATCAACTTATTTCTCCGCGCCATGCCCCGGTTGTCGGTGGACATCGACCTGACCTATCTGCCGTTATCCGGCCGTGACGAGGCGCTGAGCGGCATCACCCGCGCGATGGAGGCCATCGCGAAAGACGTGATGAATCGGATCGCCGGTGCCCGTGTACAAGTCAACCGGTCACGCGGGATGGCCACGAAACTCGTGGTATCACACGATGGGGTTCAGATCAAAGTGGAGCCAAATCAGGTTTTGCGCGGAAGTGTGTTCCCGCCGGAAAAACGGGATTTGAGCAACGAAGCGCAGGCATTCTTTAACCTGTTTGTGTCCGTACAGGCACTTTCCCTAGCCGACATCTATGGCGGCAAATTGTGTGCCGCGCTGGATCGTCAGCATCCACGGGATCTGTACGACGTGAGCCTCCTATTGGCAAACGAAGGACTGACGCCGCAAGTCCGGCGGGCCTTCGTGGTGTACCTCGCCTCACATGACCGCCCGATGCATGAGTTGCTTGATCCGAAATTCAAGGACATCACGCAGGTCTATGCCGGCGAATTTTCCGGCATGACCCACGACGAGGTGTCAGTTCAGGCCCTGTGCGAGACGCGCGAACGGCTCGTGGCCCTGATTCACACCGGCCTCGATGCAGATGAGAAACGATTCCTGCTATCCCTGAAGCGTGGCGAGCCGGAATGGGATGCGCTCGGCATCACGCATCTCCAGA
>JBIKMI010000231.1:0-4494 GCA_044359285.1 Kiritimatiellia bacterium | reverse complement strand
AGTGCCTTTTCGAAAAATGCGATGATTGCGGGGATTGCGCCGACAAGGCGGCCGCGGCCGTAAAAGAATTGATGAACGCCCTGGAAGGCCTTAAAAGCACGCTTCAGCTCGATATCGTGGCAGCCTACGAAGGCGATCCGGCCGCCCGCTCCATCATGGAAGTGGTCATGAGCTATCCGGGCCTTCAGGCCATCATGGTTCAACGGGTCGCGCATGTGCTCTATCAGTCACAGGTGCCGCTGATCCCCCGCATCATGACGGAGCATGCCCATTCCCAAACCGGAATTGATATTCATCCCGGCGCTCAAATCGGACCCGGCTTCTTTATCGATCACGGAACCGGCGTGGTCATTGGCGAGACCAGCACGCTTGGCAAAAACGTCAAACTCTATCAGGGCGTGACCCTGGGTGCGCTCAGCTTTCCCAAGGATAAGGACGGCCACCCGATCAAGGGAATCAAGCGGCATCCCCATGTGGAAGACAATGTGACCATCTACGCCGGTGCCACCATCCTGGGCGGGGAAACCACCATTGGTGCCGGCTCCGAGATCGGTGGCAATGTCTGGCTCACCCATTCGGTCCCACCCCACTCGAAAGTGTATAACCAGCAACCCAAACCGCTTATTACCAATAAACACGAAAAGACCCCATGACCACACCCAACCTGCACATCTTCAAGGGCGGGCCGGTTTTCTCGGCCTTCCGCAGCCACCAGCTCACCCGCGACCTCGCGGCGGAACTTCCCGCCTGCCCCGTGATAGCCATCGAGGCCGTCGCCATCACCCTCGTGGAAACCACCGCGGAGTTCAGTCCTGAACTCTGGCCGCGCGTGGCCGCACTGCTGGATACCGACTGCCGCATTCCCGCTTCCACCGCTGACGGCTTTTTCGTGACGCCCCGCAAGGGGACCTTGTCACCCTGGGCCTCCAAGGCCACCGATATCTTCCACAATTGCGGGCTGACGGGGGTGCAAAGGGTGGAACGCGGCATTCTGTTCCATGTCCGCCTGAAAGACGGAAGCGACGCCTCCCTCGCCCAATTGAAACCGGCCCTCCATCTGTTCCATGACCGCATGACCGAAGGCCTCTACCGCGATGTCTCGGATATCTTCAGCCACATTCCCCCGGCCGCACTCGTCACCATCGACCTCCTTGGTGGCGGGCTCGCGGCGCTTCAGGCGGCCAATGCCACCCTCGGCCTGGCCCTATCGGAGGACGAAGTCCAGTACCTCTACACCGTCTACTCCAAAATCAAGCGCAACCCGACGGATGTGGAACTGGTCATGTTCGGTCAGGTGAACTCCGAACATTGCCGCCACAAGATTTTCAAGGCCGACTGGATCATTGACGGCGAAACGCAAACCACCAGCCTGTTCAACATGATCCGCAATACCCACCAGCTCCACCCGCAGGGCACGCTGGTGGCCTACGAGGATAACTCCGCCGTCATGGAGGGGTTCCCCGGCAACTGGTATGAAGTCCATCCCAGCGGGTCGAACCACTACGGCGGATTACCCGAACAGATCGACATCCTGATCAAGGTCGAGACCCACAATCATCCGACGGCGATTTCACCCTATCCCGGCGCCGCCACCGGCGTTGGTGGCGAAATCCGCGACGAAGGGGCCACGGGGATCGGCGGACGCCCGAAGGCCGGACTCTCGGCGTTCTTCGTCTCCAATCTGCGCATTCCCGGCTTTATCATGCCCTGGGAAAAGGACCATGCCGAATTCCCCGAACGGCTCGCTACCCCGCTCGAAATCATGACCGACGGCCCGCTGGGTGGCGCGCGGTTTGGCAACGAATTCGGCCGGCCCCAGCTCACTGGTATTTTCCGGACCTATGAACACCGCCACAATGAGCGTGACCGCGGCTATCACAAGCCCATTATGGTGGCGGGCGGCCTGGGTAATATCAAACGGCAACACGTGCTGAAAAAGGTGATCCACACCGGCACCCATATCATTCAACTTGGTGGCCCGGCCTTGCGGATCGGACTGGGCGGGGGCGCCGCCTCCTCCATGGGCAGTGGCAGCAATGCGGAAAACCTGGACTTCGACTCGGTGCAGCGTGACAACGCCGAAATCCAGCGCCGCTGTCAGGAAGTCATTAACGCCTGTATTGCCCTGAATGAGGCGAATCCCATCGTGAGCATTCACGATATCGGCGCGGGCGGCCTCTCCAATGGCTGCCCCGAACTCGTCTCCGAAACGGGCGGGCGGTTCGAACTGCGCAAGATTCTCAATGAAGAGCTCTCCATGAGCCCGATGGAAATCTGGTGCTGCGAGGCGCAGGAGCGCTATGTGCTGGCCGTGGCGCCGGAAAGCCTGGATCGTTTCATGGCCCTCTGCCGGCGTGAGCGCTGCCCTGCCGCCGTCATCGGCGAGGCCACCGCCGATAAACGACTGGTGCTCCATGACTCCCATTTCAAGAATAATGCCATTGATATCGACCTGCAAGTCATCTTCGGCAAGCCCCCGAAAATGTTGAGAGACGTCACCCGCCAGCCGGAAACCCATGCCGAGCTGGAGCTCACGGGCATCGATGTGAGTGAAGCGGCAGAGCGCATTCTCCGCCTTCCGGCCGTGGCCAACAAAACCTTCCTCATCACCATCACCGACCGCTCCGTCACCGGCATGGTCACCCGCGACCAGATGACGGGCCCCTACCAGACCCCCATCTCGGATGTCGCGGTGACCGCCGCCATGTTTGACGGCTATGTCGGCGAAGCCATGTCCATGGGCGAGCGGACCCCCATCGCCCTGCTGAATGCGCCGGCCTCGGGCCGGATGGCGGTGGGTGAAGCCCTGACCAATATGGCAGGCGCCTTCACCGGCCCCATCGGGAATGTCAAGCTCTCGGCCAACTGGATGTGCGCCTGTGGTGAAAAGGGCGAGGATGCCGCCCTGTTTGATACCGTCCGGGCAGTGGGTCTGGAGTTGTGCCCGGCACTCGGGATCTCCATCCCGGTCGGCAAGGACTCCCTCTCCATGCGGACCTCCTGGACGGATTCAACCGGGAAGGCTGAAAAACAGGTGGCCCCTCTCAGCCTGGTGGTGAGCGCCTTCTCCCCCGTGCAGGATGTCCGCAAAACGGTCACCGCCGAACTCAAGCCGGTGGCCGGTTCCGTGTTGATCCTGCTGGATCTTGGCAGAGGCAAAAACCGGTTGGGCGCCTCGGCCCTGGCCCAGGTATACAACCAGGTGGGGGTCACTCCCCCTGATCTGGATTCCCCGGCGGATCTGGTCAATTTCTACGCCGCGATGCAGGAACTGGTTCAGGGCAACCTGTTGCTCGCCTACCACGACCGCTCTGATGGCGGCCTGTTTGCGGTCATCGCGGAAATGGCCTTCGGGGCACATCAGGGGCTGCGGATCCAGATCGACGAACTTGGCGATGAACCTCTGTCGATTTTGTTTTCAGAGGAACTCGGCGCGGTGCTCCAGGTTTCCGACCAGAATATTGCCCAGGTGAACGAGGTGCTCAAGCGACACGACCTCGGGGATCTGGCCTTTATTCTCGGCAGTCCCGTGGCGGATCAGTCGCTGACCATCCAGATGAGTGACGCCAACATCTACCAGGGAAATATCCTGGGACTCAAGCACATCTGGTCGGAATTGACCTATGAGATGCAAGCCCGCCGCGACAATGCCGAGTGTGCCCGGCAGGAAATGGACGCGCTGAAGGATCCGGCCGATCCCGGCCTTTCTTTCACACTCACCTATGATCCCTGCCAGCCTTTTTCGATCGGCGGGGGCCGGCCCAGGATGGCGATCCTGCGGGAACAAGGCATCAACGGCCACATTGAAATGGCGGCGGCGTTTGAGCGGGCGGGCTTCACCAGCGTGGACGTCCACATGACGGATCTGCTTTCCAGTCGCGTCAATCTGGCTAATTTCTCCGGCTTGGTGGCCTGTGGCGGATTCTCGTATGGCGACGTGCTGGGGGCCGGAGCCGGTTGGGCGCGAAGCATTCTTTTCAATGAGCGTCTGCGCGAGATGTTCCAGACCTTCTTCCAGCGACCGGACTCCTTCACCCTGGGCGTCTGCAATGGCTGTCAGATGGTCTCGTTGCTCAAGGACATCATTCCCGGCGCCGCGGCCTGGCCCCGCTTCACCCGCAACAAGGTCGAACAATTCGAGGCCCGTTTCGCGACGCTCGAAATCCGGCCGTCCCCCTCCATCCTGTTCAGGGGCATGGAAGGCTCCCGCATTCCCATTCCGGTCGCGCATGGCGAAGGGTTTACTAACTTTGAACGGACAGGGTCCGCTGCGGAAATCGCCACGCATCATCTGGCCCCCCTCCGTTTTGTGGATCACTACGGACGCCCCACGGAAACCTATCCACTTAACCCGAACGGATCACCGGGCGGCTTAACCGGAGTGACCACCCTGGATGGACGCGTCACCATCATGATGCCCCATCCTGAACGGGCCTTCCGGTCGGTGCAGTTGTCCTGGAAACCGCAGGGCCTGTTCAAGGGTGAAGAAGGTCC
>JBIKMI010000032.1:0-16118 GCA_044359285.1 Kiritimatiellia bacterium | reverse complement strand
GTCTTTACATTTCGACTATACAGCTTGCGCCAGCAGAGTAAAGAAAAAGACAAAATGATCACCCTTTTTAACGCGCCTGTCCCCGTGCCGGTCCTCACCGGTAGAGGGCGGTTTGTGGACGATCGGTCAGGGTATTGAAATGGCGCATGGCCAGCCGCCACCAGGGCGAGAGACCCGACTCCGGCATCCGCCACACATGATCATGCAGATCGGCCACCGCCTGTACGTTCATGAGGACCGCCATCTGTTCACGGCGACTCAACGCCGCGGGTCCTTTCGCCAGCAGACGGGCCTGAAGCTCGTGAAGGTCACGGGTGACATGCTGCCCCACCTTGGGCTTGTGCCGCAACAGCGAGCTGTGCGCCGCATTCAGATAGGGATCGAGCACCACCTGCATGATGCCATAGTGCGGCGCAAGCCAATCCGGGGGTTCCATCCGGTGCCGGATCGACCTGAGGTTTTTATCCAGATGGCGGACCACGGCCGCCGGCGTGCTTTCGATGGGAATGGTGAAAAGCCGCATCTGGCGCAGGCGCTTTCCCAATCCCGGTGCGCTCAGCATGGCGGAAATCGGAATGGAGGCGATCAACCCGAAGGTCACCGGACTCAGCCACCAGAAAAACACCGGACTGATCAGAAACGCAATCACCGCCCAGGTCACCCCGGTGACGGTATGGCCCATATGCGCCGAAATGATGGCCTCCCAGTCGATCCCCGTTCCCGCGTCACGGGACTGTGGATTCCAGGGGACATCCCGCCCGCTCAGGATTTCCACCACGAACCGGGAGTTGAACAACATCTGGACGGGCGCCATCAATGCCGAAAGCGTATGCTCGATCAGGAATCCCAGGATGACCCGCCAGGTCCCCCCGAAGGTGGCGCGCCGCTCCCGGTCTTTCAGCACCAGCAGCACCGCCATCACTTTCGGCAGGGTCAGCATCGCGAGGGTCACTAAAAACATGATCAGCGCCAGTCGGCCCCCGCCAATGTCAAGGAACGAGGAGAACCCCACATCGGAATCAAATGTCAGCACCGTCCCGCCCGCCCAGAAAAGCCAGGCGGAAATGGAGCCCAGTCCCAGGAAAATCAACCACAAGGGGGAGGCCGCATAGGAGAGGATGCCCAGGAAGAGATGCAGTCGGTTGATGGGATGCAACCCCTGGGCCGTAATGAGCCAGGCGTGCTGCAGATTACCCCGGCACCAGCGCCGGTCCCGGCAGGCGTGGTCCAGGGGTGTGGGGGGCAGATTCTCAAAACTCCCGCCCAACTCGTAATCCATCCACACCTCATAGTTGGCCCGCCTCATCAGCGCGGCCTCCACATAATCATGACTCATGAAACGGGTATTGGCGCCCGCGGTCAACATGGGCAGCCCGCAGTGCTCCATGAATGGCGCGACCCGGATAATGGCGTTGTGCCCCCAGAAATTGCCGCACCCGGCCTGCCAGTAATTGAGACCGGCCTGGAAAATGGGCCCGTACAAGGTGCCCGCAAACTGCATCAGGCGCGCAAAGAAGGTCCGTCCCTGGATCGGCGCGGGAACCGTCTGGATAATGCCCGCCCGGGGGTTGACCTCCATCAACTGAACCAGCCTGACGAGCGTTTTAGCCTCCATCAGGCTGTCCGCGTCCAGCACAACCATATACCGGTATTTCCGGCCCCAGCGCCTCAGGAAGTCACTGATATTGCCGCTTTTCCGGTTCAAGCCCAACCGGCGCTTGCGGTAGAAAATGCGCCCGAATCCATTCACCTGCTTGCACAGGTCGATCCAGGCCACCTCCTCCTCGATCCATTTGTTCGGATTATTCGAATCGCTCAGGATAAAAATATCAAAACGACTGATGTAGCCGGACCGGACCAGATCAAGATAAATAGTGCGCAACCCCTCATACACCCGGCTGACATCCTCATTGTAGATGGGAATCGCAATCGCCGTCGCAGGCATTTCATCCGGGCGGGGCATCTCGTCCGGAATGGTCCGGGAAATACTGTAGGGGTCTTTTTTCCGCAACAGGATGAAAAACCCGCAGACCGCCTGCGCAAACCCGAGCGTCACCATCCCGAACAGCGGCACAAAGAAGAACAGCACGGCCATCTCAATCCCGCTCAGGCCGCCACGCCAGAGGATATCCGCCATCACCCAGGTGGCCACTCCGGTCAACACCACTACGATGGTGAAAAAGAACGCCTGACGGAGGCCGGACCGGCGCAATCCAAGAAGAGGCTGGGAAGGGGATTCACTCTTCATATCGTTTAACTCCGCGTATACCAGAACAACACACCCAGAAGAATGGCGAACAGGGTCCAGACAAACAAGGTCCGCAAAATGGGAAGCCGGTCAAAGGTATCCATCGCCGAACCCGCCCACCCCTGGATCAGGCCGCGATCCATCGACCGCGGCACCATGCTGCTGACCTCCAGTTCAGGCCCGGTCTTCACCAGACGCGCATGCAGGGTGTCGGCAAACCCCGGCGGCTCCTGCTGGGGATTCAGGAACGCATTGGGCCACCGCATCGGGGCATCGCACAGGTAGAGCGACAAAAATCCCTCGGCCAGGGTGTAGGGCCGTTCATTTTCCCGGGGTGGCAACAGGCCCGCCATCCAGCGGTCAATCAAATCACGGGCCTCATCAATGGCCAACGTGGCAAGCGGAACGTCGACCTGGCTCTCCCGGCGGTCTAGGGCGCGCTGCAAGATGAGAGCCGTCAGGCGCGCCCGGTGCAATCGACTGGCCACCCGGCAGGCGCGCAGGTAATTCTCCACCTTGCCGAATGCCTCATCCCACACCGCTCCGTCTTCCGGATTCCAGGCGGGCAAGGTTATGGCATCCAGCGATAACTCCATGTTTCTGTGCAAGGGGCTCCATCCTTTCGAATCAATGCGCGCAACTCCACAGACCCTGAAGGCGTGTCAGGAGTCACATCAAACGCCACCCGCCATGTGCGCTGGAAAGGATTGTATTCGTCGGAGAGGCCGGACAACTTCCCGCCCTCGGCCTGGACCACCACCTCCGGCTTCAACGCCGCGCCCTCGCGCGCCAGCGTCGGCCAGGAAAAATCCAGGACGAACTTGCGGGCGCTGGACTGCTCCAGCGTATTCCCTGAGCGCATGGCGACCAGCCGCCCCGTGGCGGGAAGATTCGGATTGTCTTCATACCAGATCAGATCGTACGCATATTCAGCCGACTCACCCGGCTTCAACGTTTTCTCGGGTTGCCAGTAGGCGACAATGTTATCATGGAATTCATTCCAAGTCCCGATTTCCACCAACCGCACGGCGCCCGGCCCCCAGGCCCCGACCGGCCTGACCCAGGCCGAGGGACGCCGGTGATACATCGTCTCAAGATCCGCATAGCAGGAAAAATCCCGCTCGCGCTGAATCAGGCCGAATCCTTTGGGATCCTTATCCATAAAGGCGCTCAGCCGCAAAGGCCCGGTATTCTCCAGGGCCCGCCAGATCCACTCCTTATTCCCGTTGTGAATCAGAAGCCCGTCGGAATCGTGCACTTCGGGCCTGAAATCATCAAACCGGCGGACATTATTCTTGCCGAACCAATACATGCTCGTCAACGGCGCGATCCCGTAATTCACCAGCTCGGTTCTCGCAAACAAGGCGATCCGCATCCGCATCACCGTCTCAACGCCGGGCTCGATCAGGAAGGAGACGGCTCCCGCCACACTGGGCCCGTCCAGCAGGGCGAACATCTGGATCGCGGCCCCTTCCCGATCCGGCCGCACCACCCAGAAATCCTGAAAGCGGGGAAACTCTTCCGGCTTGTCGGCAGCACAATTGACCGTCACCGCGCGCGCGGAAAGGCCGTAGATCAACCCCTTGGGCAGCGCACGGAAATAGGACGCCCCCTGGAACACCAATAGTTCGTCAAGGTATTCGGTAGTGTTCAAGGGATAATGAACACGGAATCCCGAATATTTTATACCCCGCAGGTCAAACCAGCTCAGATCATTTTTCCCGTAATCGAATAAATCCCGGTCAAACGGAAAATCCCTGACTGTCTCCCCATCCACCAGATGCATATCGATCTGGTCCCGCTGGCCCCCGCCCGGATGGAAGAATTGGAGCTGGAACGGCAGGTGTTCCCTGCGCCAGACGGACTCCCTCACGTTGAAGCGGATATCACGCGTCTGGTCGTAGGAGAGCGTTTCAAGGGTTTTGGAGAGCGGAACGCGTGTATCCTTATAAGGAGCAAGAGCCAGATCCCGCGCCATTTCCTTGATGCGCTCAAACGTCGGGGCGGGCCCGCGTGTCGCCGCCTGAAGCGACAGGGAAATCATAAACACTACGAAAACCAGAACCCAGCCATTCATACATTTAAGATTCATACGGATATCACAACCATTCAGCTTATAGTTTATGACCTAGCCTCGTCACACCCACTTAACTTGCTTAATGATTACCCGACAAACCTTTGCCCTGCAAGGTAAAAGGCGGGATCCCTGACCAAAACCCCTTGCATTCTCCTGTTGGCGATCACCCGGCAATTTGCTAGGTTTTAGATTCAGGTGCCTTGTGAAACCCAGTTTATCCAAAAACCGCGCTCTTGCTGAAGATCCATTGCAACTGGATTTCCTGTCGCGCGTACAGCCCCCGCCCCCCCCTATGCACCCCGTTGAAGCCAGCCCGGATGGAACCCCGCCGCTCCCCTTCCTGACCCCCGCCCCCGAGTCGAGGGTCGATGTGTTTGAGGCTGATCCCTTTTTCAATCCTCCTGCCCCGCTTGCGCCCGTGACGGACGGGCCACCTCCTGATGAGCTCCCGGCTGATCCCGCTCCGCCCGTCGCAAGCACCCCGGCCCCGCCGGCTTCAGCCGAGGAACGCCTGCTGGAACGTATTATGAGTCAACCGGACGAGACGGAAGCCACCCGGGCCCAAGGCCTTGCCCGGGAACTCCGCGCCATTAGAATCCGCTGTGCCGCACTGGAAACCGAGCTGAACGGAGCCCGGCTGGCCCTGGATCAGGCGCACCTGGCGCGCACCGAAACCGAGACCCGGTTCGAGCAGGCCGAGAAGCAGTGGACGGGCAAGTTAAGCCAGCTCCGCCAAATGCTGGACGAGGTGGAGGATGCCCGTGATGACGTGTTTCAAAAACGGGTCCCCAAACTCCTGTTCATCGGAACGCTGATCGCCGGGATCGTCGCCACCCTGTTTGCCTACCTGATCGGAGCAGGCCAGTCAACGCCAGCCCCGGTCATCTTGCCCGAGCCAGCCCCGACGCTCGCCGCCGGTATTCCGCTCCCTCTCCCGGTGGCGCCGCCGGCCGCCCCGCTTGAGCCCGTAAGCCCCACGCCCCCGCCGGCACCGGTCCTGATGCCGGAGCTCGGGGCAAACCCGCCACCCCGCCTCAAGGCCCCTGTCAATGAAGCGCCACCCCCGAAACCAGCCCCCCGGCCCGCAGGAAAATCGACCGCCTGGCCGGCCCTGTCAGGAAGTCGCTGGAACACGGTGTCATCCGCCCGTGAGTTGAAAGTGGTTTTTCACTACGGCATCTTTACCCGGGGCACCGAACTTTCGAGCGCGGCGCGGGAGGATCTCAGCCACATCGCCTCCGCCCTCAAGGGCCAGCCCTTCCTGGTTGAAGTCGAGGGGCATACCGACTCGACACGGAACCCCAAGACCAAGGGGAACGGGAAAAGCAACCAGGCCCTCGGCCTGGCCCGGGCGAAGGTAGTCGCCCGTTATCTGATTGACGCAGGCGGCCTGCCCGCTGCCTCGGTAACCACCTCGTCCGCGGGTGAAACCCAGCCTCCCTACCCGAACACCTCGGAGGCGAATCAGCAGAAGAATCGCACGGTGGTTCTAAAAATTTCGCCACGCTGACCCGGCCGTTATTACCACTTCAGACGTTCCATGACCTTGAGAGATGCGCCTATGCGCGACCTCTCCACTAGAACCAGATCAACGGCACATGGCAGGCGCCCCATAACAGGTAACGCCAGAAAGTCTGAAAGCGGTTGGTCCCGCTCAACAGGGAAAAATAGACCCCCTTCGCCAGCGTGTTCACCATCACCGCCAGCAACACCGCCTGCAGCATCAACCGGCCGGACAGCGTTCCCTGAACAAGGGACAAAACAAACGGGTCCACATCCACCACCCCGGACAGCACGCCCAGCCCCAGCACCCCGGCCTGTCCCAAATACTCCTTCGCCAGCGCCACGCCCACCTTGATGACCACAAACATCAACCCGAACCCGACGGCCACCCGGATTTCGACGGGATTTTGAATCGACGGGAACTCGCCCGGCATCGCGCCCTCCGTTTTCCCGTTCCGCACAGTCAAGGCCAGTCCGAGTCCCACCAGACAGAGCACCTCCAGGCGCAGATTCAGCCCCGCGCCGGAGCCCCCTCCGAACAGGGCGATCAGCACCAGCAGACGCACATACATCACACTCCCGGCCAGCAGACTCGCCTGGAGGGCCGCCCCCGCGTAGACCGGCATCGCCCGCGCCAGGCGCCCGGTCGCCACACTGACCGCCGTACTGGAGGCAATCCCCCCAAGAAACCCGGCCAGCGGCAAGCCCAGGCGGGGGCCCCATTTCCTGGACAGGATATAGCCCACGAACCCAATGGCCGACACCATCACCACAATCTGCCAGATGCGGGCAGGATTGAGGTGGTACGGCGTAAACTCCGCATCCGGCAGTACCGGATAAATCACCAGCGCCAGGAGCAGAAATTTCAAGGTGGCCAGGAATTCATTGCGATTCAGGCGCACCACATAACTCTCCAGGGCGGACTTCTCCGAGAGCAGAATGGTATTCACGACCCCCAGCGCGATGGGCAACCGCACATCCGCCATCAGGGAAAGCGCCCCGATCATATACGTCACCAGCACAGAGACTTCACTGGTGGCGCCGAACCGGCCCGCCTTCATTTTCTGGATGTAGCCGGTCACCGCCAGCGCGGTCACCGCCAGGAGCCCGGCCGGCATCATCAGCGGCAGCCCATTGGCTGAAAGCCAGGCACAGGCAAACCCGGCCAGGCTGACAATCGGGAAGGTCCGCACCCCGCCAAAGAAAAAGTGCGTTTGCTCTTTCCGCCCGGTTTCGCGCTCCAACCCGACCAGAAAACCCATGGCCAAGGCGACCAGGAACCTGAGCCCCAGTGTCCATTCGAAAGGAATGTTCATTCCCACCCCCATCCGGCCTCATGTTGAATTCACACTGAACCCGGCCCCGCTTACGGGGCGTCGAGTTCCCCCGCGAACACATAGACCGCGGGCCCCAACAGCGTCACTTCGCGGGCCCCCTCAGCGGTCAGGGTAAAGCCCACCTCCAGCACATCCCCGCCCGCGCAGGTGATCTTGACGGGTGACGTGACCCAGCCCATCCGCCCGGCAATCAGGCCGGACGCGACCATCCCGGTCCCGCAGGCCAGGGTTTCCGCCTCCACCCCGCGCTCATAGGTCCGGATCCGCAACGAAGCGGGGCCGGTGACGTGGATGAAGTTCGCATTGGTCCCCTTGGGCGCAAAATCCTTGTGATAGCGGATCGCCGCACCGGTCCGGGCCACCTCCTCACGATCCAGATCCTCCACCGGCATGACCACATGCGGCACCCCGCTGTTCACAAAGCCGTAGGGACGCCTGCCCCCGTCCAGCTCCAGCGTCTGATGGATGCGCCAATCCGTGGGCGCTGTCATTCCCAGCCGGACCTGATCCCCCACCATTTCGGCGGCGATGATCCCTGCTCCGGTCTCGAAGGTCATGGCGGCCGGTGCCACCTTGAGATCATACGCCAGGCGGGCCACACACCGCGCCCCGTTCCCACACATATCCACTTCACTGCCATCAGGATTGAAAAAGCGCATCGTGAAGTCGGCTTTCACGGAAGGCTGGATCAAGATCACGCCCTCACAGCCCACCCCGGTCCGCCGCTGCCCGATCGACGACAGCCAGAACCGGTTGTTGACCGGGGCGGTCAGCTTCCGGTCATCAATAAGAACAAAGTCATTTCCAGCTCCATGCATTTTCCAGAACGGAATTTTCATTTTTAAGCTCCTTTCCTTTCCCATCGCGCAACATGTCCGCCAGAATCCGGGAGGACTCCTTCAGCACCAGATCCTTCTCCAACGGACCCAGCGGCGTCGCCTCGCTCTCGGATTCACCCTCGCCCAAGGCCTCATCCTGGACCTTGTCGAGCACCTTTTCCTCACGGGCGAGTGTAATCCGGTCCTTCAGGTTCAGCGAAATTCCGGCCGTCATCTGATGTGCCTTGATGCGCTCGATCACATCGCGCTGCGCCATAAACCGGGGGTCCTTGGCACGCCGCGCCTCTGAAGCCACCTTCAGCCCGGGCAACCGCTTCGCAAGATCCTGCACCGGGTGATAGCGCGCCATGCTGATGACAGTCCAGGGAATGGCATGGGGCAGAAACTCCTCACCCACATCCAGCACATCCAACACCGACGGAATGCGGATATCCGGCACCACCCCCTTCAACTGGGTGGAGCCTCCCGCTACCCGGTAGAACGAATGGGTGGTAACCTTGATCGAGCCGAGGGCGGAATTGCGATCATCCAGCGGTTGCCACGACTGGACGGTCCCCTTGCCATGAGTCTTGGAATCGCCCACAATCACCGCGCGCCCGTAATCCTGCAGGGCGGCGGCCAGGATTTCGGAGGCCGACGCGCTCCGCCGGTTCACCAGCACCACCAGAGGTCCGCTGTACAGGACCTCCGGATCCGGGTCCTGCAGCACCTGCACCCCGCGGCTTTCGCGGACCTGAACCACCGGGCCGGAGGTGAAAAACAGCCCCGTCATCTCCACCGCCTCGGCGAGCGAGCCACCTCCGTTATTTCTAAGATCCAGGATGAGGCCATCCACACCCCGGGCCTTCATGTCAGTAATCAGGCGCTCCACATCCCGGGTGGAACTCTTGAATTCACGACCGCTACCCGTCCGGTTCTTCATGTCAGCATAAAATACCGGCAAGCGGATCACCCCCACCTGATTGGTCTTGCCGTCATCGCCCACCACCGCGAGCGTCTCCCCCTTGGCCTCCTGGTCTTCCAGCTTAACGTCATCCCGGACCAGGGTGATCTTGGACGTCCGGGCCCCGGTGATATCGGAGGCGGGGATGACGGTCAGCGTCACCTTGCTTCCCTTTTTACCCCGGATCAATCCGACCGCCTTATACAGGGGCCAGTGCAGGATATCGACACTCTCGCCCTTATCCTGGGCGACGCTGATGATTTTATCACCCGGCTTGAGGCGGCCATCCCGGGCCGCGGGACCGCCGGGAATGATTTTCTCTATTTTGGCGGCACCATCTTCGCTCTGCAACAAGGCGCCAATCCCGCCCAGCGACAATTTCATCCCGATTTCAAAGTCATCACTGGAGCTGGGCGTCAGGTATTCCGAATGGGGATCATACGCCTGGGCAAAGGCGGTAAAATAGCGTTGCAGCACGAACTCCGCATCACTGTCTTCCAGCACCATGAGAAACTGCTTGTAGCGCTTCCTGAAAAACACCTCAGGACTCAGCAGGGCATCCGCCTCAGAGGCACGTCCGAGGGACGCCCCATTCGTAGAGGTTGCGGCGGCGTCCGTCCTGGTCACGCTATTGGTCTTCTCGCTCTCGGCCAGCGCCTTGGCCACCAACCGTGCCACATACTCATTCTTGACTTTTTTGCGCCAGAGCTCATTCCCGGCGGCCTCATCCGCCGGCCAGGGCGCCTCCTTGCGCTTCCAGGCGAACGTCTCCTCCGTGGTGCAATCAAACCCCTGCCCGATCAGCAGATCGGCATATTCAACCCGATTACGGACCCGCTCCTTGAACCGTTCAAATATCCTGAACGCCAGCGAGACATCACCCTGGCGCAGACGATCCACCTGCAGCGGTGCCTCGCGCATAAACGCCTCCACATCGGAGGCTAGAAAAAAGGTGCGGTCGTAATCCAGCATGGCAAGATAAAGCGCCAGGGCATTGGTCGCAATCCCCTCATCCAAAGGCTGATGCGACAAATGCAATTGAGGCATGGCCTTGCCGAACCCCTTGGCCACTTCCGCCGCCTGTGCCCCCGGCTCCATCGGTTTCGAGGCCGCACAGGCCGGCATCGCCACCCACCAGACCCACCCGGCCAGAATCATCATGCCGAGCATGATCACGCCCCCGACTACCGCCACGCCTCGTTTCATCTTCATGCTCATCCCGCCTCCTCCACATCCACCACACAGCCGTCTTTCATGCGAATGATCCGGTCACACCGCTTCGCCACCTCATCATTATGCGTCACCAGGATCAAGGTATGCCGCCGCTCGCGCGTCATGGCAAACAAACATTGCAGAATCGCCTCGCCCGTAACGCTATCCAGGTTGCCCGTGGGCTCATCGGCCAGCACCAGTTCAGGCTCATTCATCAGGGCCCGGGCCAGAGCCACCCGCTGCTGTTCGCCCCCCGACAGTTCCAATGGCGTATGGGGTAGCCGGCCGGAGAGCCCCACTGTTTCAAGCAACCCTTCCGCCCGCTGCCGGTGTACCGCACTCTGGTGCCACCGGCTCCAGAGCGCCATGGTGGGCAGCATGACATTTTCAAGCACGTCCAGTTCCGGCAGCAAATGGTAGGACTGGAACACAAACCCGATATGGCGAGCCCGGATCAGGGTCCGCTCCCGCGGTGTCAGCCGGTACAGCGACTGACCCTTGAACCAGACCGCCCCGTCCGTCGGCTGATCCAGTCCGCCCAAGGCATGGAGTAACGTGCTTTTACCGGCGCCACTCGGGCCGATGATCGCCACCGTTTCCCCGGGGCAGACCGAAACCGAGACGTTTCGCAACACGGTCAGGGGGCGCCCGCCCATCTGATAGGTCTTGGTCACCGCCTCCGCCCTGACGATGGGGTCACTCATGCCGTAACGCCTCCACGGGATCCAGGCGGGCGGCACGCCACGCCGGAATCAGTCCCGCCAGTGTACAGATCAGCACTACCGACCCCGCCACCACCATGACATCCAGCGGCGCGGTCCGCGCCGGGATCTCGCTCAGCCGGTAGAGCTCCTTGGGAAACAGTTCCAGATGGAAGGTGTCCGACAGCCACCGGAGCAGATCATTGCGGTAGTGCAACACCAGCAGGGCAGTCCCCACGCCGGAGAGCGTTCCCACCATGCCCTCGATCCAACCCTGCCAGAAGAAGATCCGCATAATGCTGGCGGAGGGAAAGCCGATCGCCTTGAGCAGGCCGATCTCACGGGTCTTCTGCACCGTCACGGTAATCAGGGTATTGGTGATCCCGAAAGCGGCCACGATGGTGATGAAGATCAGGAGAAAGAACATCATGTTTTTCTCGACCCGGAGCGCGCTGAAGAGCTGGCGGTTCTGCTCCATCCAGGTAGTGACATAATACTCCCCGCCCAGCCGGGCCCGGATCAGGCGCGCCACCTCCTGGGCCCGATACGGATCCCTGGCCATCAGGCGGAGGGAGCCCACCCCGGCCTCCATCCCGAAGAGCAGCCGGGCCTTGCCGGTTGAGCAGAAGATGAACCCGGAGTCATACTCCCACATGCCGACATCGAAAACGCCCGCCACCCGGAACTCTTCGGGCAGGGTAATCTCATCCTTGTTCACAAAACTGGCAGGGGAATTGATCAGCAATTTATCCCCCACGCCCACCCCGATACGGCGCGCCAAATCGGCCCCGATCACCACGTCCGACCCCTTGACACTGAACACCCCCTGCTTCACACTGGCAGGAATCTGGCTGACCGCCCCCTCCCGCGCCGGATCAATCCCCCGCAGGAACGGCGTATAAATATTCCGGCCATGCTGCACCACCACCTGCCCCTCCGTTGAGGGGGCCACTGCGGCCACGCCCTCCACCCCGGCCAGCTGGGCCATGACCTCATCCGCATCCGGCACACCCCCGGGGGCCGTCACCGTCAGATGCGCATTGAACCCGAGAATTTTCTCACGCCACATGTCGTCAAACCCGGTCATGACCGAGAGGACGATGATCAGGACGGCGACACCGAGCAGGACGCCCAGCACCGAAATGATCGTGACCACCGAGAAATAGGTCCGTTTCGGCTTGAGGTACTTCAGCGCCAGAAATAGGGAAAAGGGCATCATATTCAGGGTGGTACAGCGTCCTCTCGCGGCTTCAACTGCGGGAACAGGATCACGTCGCGGATGGCCTCACTGCCGGTCAGCGTCATCACCAGGCGGTCAATTCCGATCCCCATGCCCCCGGCGGGCGGCATCCCGTGCTCCAGTGCCGCGAGGAAATCCTCATCCACTTTCTGGGCCTCTTCACCGGCCTGCGCCTCAAAGCGCCGGCGCTGCTCCAGCGGATCATTTAGTTCCGAGTAGCCCGGGGCAATCTCCTTGCCTCCGATCACCAGTTCAAATACATCAACCACGGAGGGGTCGTCCTCACAGCGTTTGGCCAGCGGCACCAGCTCGGCGGGGAGGCGGGTGACAAAAGTGGGATTCTGAAGCGTCTTCTCGATCAACTTGGAATAGACCTCCTGGGTAATCTCATCCGTGCCCCACGCCGGATCGACATAAAGCGACATGGCTTCTGCCCTGAGCCGCATGGCCGGCGCATCCAGCGCGAACCACTCGGGCCCCATCCGCTCGCGGACCAGATCGCGGTACGCCACCTCGCGCCAGGGCCGGGTGAGATCGATGGGCGCATCGGGGCTCCCCACCTGCAGGGTACCCATCACCGCCCCGGCCACCTCGGTAATCAACTCCTCGACAAGCTCTTTCATTCCGCGCATATCGGAATAGGCCTCATAGACCTCCATCATCGTAAACTCCGGATTATGCGTCCGGGAGAGCCCTTCATTGCGGAAGTTGCGATTCAACTCGAAAACCTTGTCAAAGCCACCCACCAGCAGCCGCTTGAGATACAGCTCAGGGGCGATCCGCAGATACATCCGGCAATCGAGCGCCTCATAGTGGGTCGAGAACGGCCGGGCTGTGGCACCGCCGGGCTGGGGTTGCATCATGGGCGTCTCCACTTCCTGGAATTGCCTGGCACACAGCCGGTTCCGGATTTCACGAACAATCTGAATCCGCTTATTGAACACGTCGCGCACGCCGGGGTTCGCGATCAGGTCCAGATACCGCTGCCGGTACCGCTGGTCTGTATCCTTGAGCCCGTGCCATTTTTCCGGCAAGGGGAGCAACGCCTTCGCCAGCATCGACCAGTGCGTGATCTTCAAGGTCGGCTCACCGGTCCGGGTGGTAAACAGGGCGCCCTCGACCCCCACATGATCACCGAGGTCGAGCAATTTAAAGGCTTCGAAGGCCTCATCGCCGAGGGTGTTCTTCTGGGCATAGATCTGAAAGCGATCCGAGCCGTCACGCAGATCCGCAAAAATACTCTTGCCCATGTCGCGCCAGGTCGTGATGCGGCCAGCGAGCGCTACCGGCTTCTCCTCCACGAATTCCGCGCGGACCTCTGCCAGCCGGCCGGTCCGCTTGAAGGCACCGCCAAAGGGAGACCGCCCCTTGCCCGCCAGGGCCGCCATGTTTGATTTGCGCTGCTCCACAAACTCGTTATCAGCATGTTCCGCCATGACGCTCACTCCCTGCTTTCAATCTTCCCGCCCGCCTTGGGATTGTCTATTTCCTTCATCACCGCCGGAACCGGCACCTCGGCAGGCTCCTCATCAGTCCCCTCAAAAAGCGACTCGGCCTTCCGCGCGCCCGGGGGCGGGGTAAACACGAACGTGTCGGCGGGAAGTGTCGCATCCATCCGCCAGCCGGAGAACCGGTTGATCACCTGCATTTTCATCCCTTTGGGCGGGGCCGCGTCCCCGGCCAGCCCGGAAAAACTTTTCGCCATATCGCTCACCACCTGCACCACAACTGGTGCAGGTCCGGTACTCACCCATAAGTCCCAGTCAAACTGCTCCTGCACAAACCGCACATGCTCGCACTCCGTCCCCTCGACCCGCTCCTTGCCGACATACGTGGCGGAAGAGACCCCCTCCATGATGCCGGCATAGATGTCATTCACCAGGAGGTTGTCGACAAACAGCATATTCCCGGCCATGGGGCCGACCCCTTCAGCCAGTTCCTCGATCCGTTTCGGCGCCACGCGCTCCTCATACCGGTTCAAACTCAAGGCATAAATATACATCTTTTCGCCGTTGCATACGACTGTATTTCCGGTCATACCCCTGACATAGCGCAAGGCCAGGCGATTGGGCTTTTCAGCCGCAAGGTCATACACCGCGGAGATTTCCTGCTTCATCCCCTCCATTTCCGTGTTGACCTGCAGGGCCACCGTACACTTGAATGATTTGGCCGCCTGTAACGTCGCCGCCATTCCCATCAACACTTTTCCCACCTGCGGATCAGGAGCAGGGGCCGTGGGAAGGACCGACACGCTTGCCGTGGCTGTCGTCGCCGTGGCCACCCCCGTGACCGGCAACGGATTCGCGACCGAGCCAGTGGCTGCAATCACTCCGGGCAACGGGACATTGGACTCCGCCGCCAACGCACCTGCCGCGACAAGAGACATCCAGACTGATAAGCACTTTTTCACGGTAGTTCCTCTCTCTTTTCCTGTAAAAACGGCAAGGCAATGGCCCCGGGACTTTCGACAAAATCTTTCAGGCACAAGTGCCGCTCGCCGGCAGGCATGGGCGTATATTTCCCGACGGCCGTTGCCAGTACGGCATGCCGGTCGTCCACAATCCGGCCTTCCGTCTCGATCAGGCGTGATCTGGCCCTGACGATCCACCCTTCCACCCGGATGGCCTGCCGCACGCCGACCGGCTGTTGCAGGCGGGTGGTCAGTTCGGCCGCCACACACGCGCTCTTGAATGTCAGGATGGCCGCCCACGTCATCACCTCGTCCAGCAGCGTCATGGAGATCCCCCCATGCACCAGATGGCGATACCCCAGATCCGCCTCACGGGTTACATGGGTGAGCACCACCCGGTCCCCCTCGATGCGGGAGCGCCCCTTCAGGCCATGCGGGTTCGCCTCGCCGCAGACAAAACATGTTTTAGTCCAGGGCAGCAGGCCGTCGGTATACTCCCAGTGCTTCATCGCTCAGAACACCTCCGCATACCGGACGACGCCCAGGGAGGTCAGCACCCGTCCGGCACCGCGGCGCTGCAGGGCATTGAACAGCTCCACCTGCCGGTTATACACGCCTTTCAACAGTTCAATCCGCATCTCCTGGACCTTGACCCGCTCCCGCAAGGACGCCAGCAGGTCCACATCCTCACCCGGTGCACCGGTATCAAGCTGGGCAAACACCCGGTTGATCGCGGCAGACAGCCGTCCTTCCGCCTGGGAGCACTCCGGCACCCCCTCCACATTTGCCGCCAGATCACAGGCATTGCCCAGCACATCCAGGACCGAGGCGACCCGGGTGGGAACCGCCGCGACAATATAGGGGATCATTTCCCGCCGCTCCAGCAGGGCCGTCCGCAACTCCAGCCAGGCATCCTGGATTTGACCGCGGGCATACCGCAACAGCCGATAGCCCTGGGCGACCCAAAGCAGGGCGCCCAGCACCAGCATCGTCATCACGATCAGGATCACAGGCGACAGCATTTTTTATCCTCGCGGTTATTTCAACAGCACATCGCCCTTGATTTCAAACCCCGCAGGCAACCGCGCCGCAAGGGTTTCCGCATCATGGGCATAAACGGGATCCACTTCAATTTTCACCGTCACCCGCCCCGCGGCATCACGCGGCACCGTGACCCCGCAACGGGCGAACCAGCTTGCCAGTTTTTCAATCATGGCCGTCCGCGAGGATTCAGGAGAATCGGACCCTTCCGCATTTTTCACCGGGGCAAACTCGTCCTGCCTCAGGAATTCGAGAATCAGCGATGCCTTCGCATCGGGCAGGGCATCGAAGATAAATTTCTCGAACTTGCAGGCATTCGGCTTCTCCGGCTTGATTGTCTTTCCCGCCGCGTCACAGAAGGCCACTTTCTTGAACGCCTGATGCAAGGGAAGCCCGGCCGATGTCTCGCGCAGCAGGAACGCGAGTGAAAACATATGAATTGCCACACTGCCGAATTTCAGCACCAGCTCGCCATCGGGGCGCCGCGCCTTTTTCTGTTCAGGGGTCAGCTCGATATATTCCACCACGGAACAACGGCCGTCACGGAGCACCGTGACGCCCAGGCCC
>JBIKMI010000395.1:0-4551 GCA_044359285.1 Kiritimatiellia bacterium | reverse complement strand
AAAAAGGCGGCTCATCGCCGCCCTCCCTGCCTTCCCTCCCGCATCACCCGCAATGGGCTAAACTGTTACGGGGGACAAGCGGGCGGATGCCCGCGCCACCAAGAGCGCCCGCCGCGCGCCGGGAACAAAAGACCGCGTTATGCGATGCGCCGGGGTGGTGGCGGCGGCCATCGGAAAGTATACCACTCCGGCCATCGGAAAGTGCACCACCCCGAGGCGGGTTAAAACATAAATTGATTATGGCAGGGAAGCAAGTGTTGTCTCCCGCCTGAGTCCGAACGCCGGGCAGGTGATCCTCCGTTCTGTGGTGGCCTACTGCCGCTCTGGCCTGTAGCCCGATCCCGCCGTAGGCGGGATGCCACGCAGTGGCAAGGGCGGAAGGACAGAGCGGCAGTAGGGGGTTGGGGCATTATCTGCAAGCTCCTTCTTGGATATTTTCCCAGTCAGCATTTCTCGAGTCTTGATTAATCACGAGACTTCTCCTTACATCGTCGGGTGCGAAAACTGGGTCCCTTCGTAGTCAGGATGTTGGCGTGATGAGCCAGGCGATCCAGTAAGGCCGTCGTCAGTTTCTCGTCGCCAAAAACCTGCACCCATTCTGAAAATGCTAAGTTGGTTGTTACGATGGTGGATCGCCGTTCATAGCGGTCAGCCAACAGATTGAACAGCAACTCGCCGCCGTCGCGTTTAAACGGAACGAACCCCAGTTCATCAACAATCAATAGTGGCACCTTCTGGAACCGCCGGTGCATTCTCCCGAGTGTGCGCTCATCACGGGCCTCCATGAGGTCGCGAACCAAATCCGCTGCTTTGTGGAAAACCACAGGGATGCGCCGTCTGGCCGCTTCCACCCCCAAGGCGATAGCGAGATGGGTTTTGCCCGACCCGATAGGCCCAGCTATAACCACATCATGCTTTTCCTCCACAAACCGGCAACTAGCCAGTTCCTGGATCTTAGGGCGACTGATTCCCTGCAAGATATCCCAGTCGATCTGATCCAGCGTCTTGGTATCAGGAAATCGGGCTTGTCGTAGCAATCGGCGTGCTGCATTTTCATTGCGCGTTCTCACTTCAGCTTCCAAAAGTTCCCGCAAATAATCTTCATAAGCCCAGCCATCATTGCTGGCACGTCTTGCAACGGACTCGTACTCACGCCCAACCGTAGGTAGCCTCAAGGTGCGCGCCTGACTGCGGATCACAGCCTGTAACGGGGTATCACTCATTGGGCACCTCCCGTCAAAAGCTGATCATAATCCGCCGCACAACCGGACTGCACCTCGTAAAACCGCAAGGCCGGAGGCACTCGCTCCGCCTCCAATACAGGGCGGGCTGGCAAGCAGCCTGACAACACCTTGAGCACAACGCCTTCGGCCATGATCTCTTTATCGCCCCGGCCGCCGCTTTCAGCGAGGGCCGTTACAAGGGCTTGGCTAATCACTGTCTCCCCATGCTCATTGATGGCCCCCAGCACTCCCGCCAGAATTCGTGCGGCTTTGAGTTGGCCATGCGTCTTCTCCAGCATGTTCCAGAGTTTACCGTAAGGCTCGCCCAGTTCCGCCAGAAGTTCCGGCGCCACCTGTCGTACCGCCTGAGGCTTGTGAGCCAGTTCCGATAGATAATGCCGGTATCGGATCGACTTGCCACCTTTGCGCTGTAACGGATGACTGTGTTCTTCTCCGCGGCAGACGAAACGGATGTCCTCCACTCCGATATACGCCATGGCATCCAATCGTGCCCAGGTTGTGGGAGTCGAATAAACCGCTCCCATTACCGTGGCCGTTGCACACCGGCTGACGCACACCGGTTGAGCAAGCCGTGGATCGAACGCCCTGGGTGGCAAAGGCCGCATCTGCCATTGCTCCTGATCAAACAGTTCGCCGTAAGAACGCCCATCATGGTTCTTGGCCTGTCGATGGGCTCTATCCAGGGCTTCCTGTAATGCCAAGGAGATCTCTGAAAGCGTCTTCCCTGATACAATCGGCGTCAGATGTTGTAGGCGGATCGTCTTACCGCGCCCCTCAACGCCCCCTTTATCGTGGCCCTCACCGGGCCGGGCAAAACAGGCTTCATACAAATAATGGCTGTTGATTGCCTTAAACCGATCATTCAGTTCCCGCTCCGATAACCCAATGATACGCTTCACCGCCGCCGTCAAGTTGTCGTAGATCACCCGACGGGGAACCCCTCCAATGGCACTAAATGCACGTACATGACCGTCAAAGAAACTGACTTGGTTACACCGCTCATAGAGCCATACAAAATCACGCTTCGAATACATCAGACGCAGCAGGAACTTCCATACCTTGGTCATGACCCCGTTCAGCTCCACTGTGACTTCAAAGAAATCAACTTGGGCTTCGTCTCCAGCGCGGTGTACCAACGGAATGTAAACCTCTGCCGCCGCACGTCGCTTCTCCGCCATATACCGGCGAACCGTGCGCTCACCTATCTCGCACCCTTGCTCAATCAACTCCCGATGCAGACGCGGTGATGTGATCCGGTGTTTTTTCGTCGTCCGAGATGCCCACTTCTCAAGTAGGCGGTCTATCTGCTGCCTAGCCTCACCCATAACCGGGCGGTCACGGGGCTCCTCTTCAATCCTTTGGGGCTCGGTCTCTTCCAAATACTTCTTCACCGTCCGGCGGTTCAACCCCATCTCTCTCGCTATCCGCCTGACACTCTGTCCCTCGTTATAATGCTTGTGCCGTATTACATGTACCTGATCCATTTTTAGCATGCTCCTTCCTTCTAAGCGCATTATTGCGCCTGAAGGAATCATGCCTCAGGGTGGTGCACTTTCCGATGGCCGACTGGTGCACTTTCCGATGGCCGCGGCTATCTGCATTCTTCGCGGGCTTCGCGACTTGAGCGTAGCCCTGAAGTTAAGCGAATGCGCATACTTCAGGGTGTAGCGGGTGTGAAAAACTCTTTGCATTTTTTGCGTCAGATAAACAACAGACTGTGATATGGGTCGCCAGTAATTTGATGTATATTACATAGTTTATAAAAGTATTGTAATATCAATAATAACTTTATAACTTACTTGTATGAACCCAATAGAAAATCCATTTGCACCGGGAGCGGGGACCCCGCCGCCAGAACTGGCTGGACGGGATGCCTTGAGAGCGACCATCCATGTGGCGATTGAGCGGGTACGCCGAGGCCTGCCGGCAAAGAGTATTCTGATGGTGGGGCTCCGGGGTGTGGGTAAGACCGTGTTGCTTGACCGCATGCGCGAGGATGCTGAATCGGGTGGAATCCAAACCCTACGCATTGAGGCGCCTGAGAATCGTTCATTGCCGGCTCTGTTGGCGCCCCAGTTGCGCCAGGCGTTATTGCGTCTGTCCAGGAACCAACAGGCCAAGGAATTTGCCCAGCGTGCGCTGAGGGGGCTGGCGGGGTTTGCGAAGGCCTTGAAAGTCAAGTATCAGGACATCGAGGTGGGGTTTGATTTCGAACCTGAACCGGGGTTGGCGGATAACGGTGATCTCGAGAATGATCTGCAGGTATTACTGGAAGTGGTCGGGTTGGCTGTACAAAAAGCCGGTTCTGCACTGGTCTTGTTCATTGATGAGATCCAGTATGTCCAGGAGGATGAACTGGCGGCTCTCATCACGGCATTGCACCGCACCATACAACGACGCCTTCCCGTGATGATGGTGGGGGCTGGTCTCCCTCAACTTCGGGGGCGCATGGGACGCGCCAAGTCCTATGCGGAGCGGCTGTTTGATTTTCCTGAAATAGGGCCCTTGGATCCCACTGCGGCGCGAACGGCCATCGTCAAGCCACTCGAAGCGCTTCACGTCAGGGTGGAAGAAGCGGCCTTGGCGCGAATCGTGGATGAGACCAGGGGGTATCCCTATTTTCTCCAGGAGTGGGGTAAGCATGTCTGGGACGTGGCAACGGTTTCACCGATCACAAGCCGGGATGTTGAACAGGCGACCAGGGAAACCATTGCGGCCTTGGATGAGAGTTTCTTTCGCGTCCGGTTCGACCGTTTGACCCCCGCGGAGAAAAAATACCTGAGGGCCATGTCTGAGATTGGCGCAGGCCCACATCGCTCAGGTGACATCGCGGAAAAACTGCATCGTCCTGTGACCTCCTTGGGGCCGACAAGAAACCAGTTGATTGCCAAAGGCATGATCTGGAGTCCGAGTCATGGCGATACGGCCTTCACCGTGCCGCTGTTTAATGAATTCATGCGTCGGATAATGCCGGGTGATGACTGGATGGAGTGATTAAGGAAATTATGAAGGATAAAGTATGAGGTATGAAAATATTCATAATTCATAATTCATCCTTCATCCTTAGGCTGCGCCGCAGGCGCCTTCCCAGGTGACAGCCGGGAGTTGGGAAATTATGAAGGATAAAGTATGAGGTATGAAAATATTCAGAATTCATAATTCATAATTCATCCTTCATCCTTAGGCTGCGCCGCCAGCGCCTCCGTCCTCAACAACCCAACAACCTAACAACTCTCTCGCCCTCAGTCTCCCAGGTGGCAGCCGGCGTCCCGGCGGCTGATGGACGATAGCTGGGCGCAAGAATCGT
>JBIKMI010000089.1:0-9588 GCA_044359285.1 Kiritimatiellia bacterium | reverse complement strand
GCCCGGGTCTACCGGCAGCGCCTGGAACGGCTGCACACCCAGACCCGCCATGCCCTCGAACGCCAGTTCCGGGAGGGCCAGCAAGAGACTGACGACCTGGCCATGCGGATGACGCATGCGCTCAAGCTGGTGTTTGCCAGCCGGGTTCAGCAGGTGCACGGATTGGAGCGGCAGCTCAATGCCTTCAATCCGCTGGCGGTTCTCAAGCGCGGCTATAGCATCACACTCAATGCCGAAGGCCGGGCCATCCGGCAGGCCCATGAGGTGAAGCGGGGCGACCGGATTTTGACCAAGGTGGGTGAAGGTGAATTTACATCCGAGGTGACCACTGGCGTCCCATAGGGACGCCAAGGCTGTAGCGGTTTAGGCTGTAGACTGTTAGGTATGCGCATACGATCTCCGCAGGGCTTTTTCATTTTCAAGCTACACATCGGTTAGGGCAGAATGCTTTTACCACCCGCCGAGTACGGCTAGAGACACCAAGACACAGAGAAGACCCTCCTTCATGCAAGCTTCAAAGGGCAAGAAATACAAATGTGGCGTTAATTTTTCCACCCGAGTACAGGTGGAGAAAATAAACGCCACGGTTTCTTGGAGGAATTCGTTGAGAAGGAGGAGAGTGTGGTCGGGGAACTCCATTCGCCCGCCATGTCCCGCCTCCTCTTTCTCTTTGAATGACTCCCAGAGGGGTTGCGGGAATTATGCTTACCGGTACTCCGGGAAGCGGAATACCCGCAACATTTCTCGCGGAGGTGGGGTATTCTCTGTGCCTCTGCGCCTCGAGCCTGGTACTCCAGGCGGGTGGTAAAAGAATTTTTGATTTCTGCTTTATCTTTCATTGCCGACACGTCAGGATTTACCGATTAGGTAAGTAGGCTGCCAAGGCTGTAGCGATTTAGGCTGTAGGCTGTTAGGTGAAACAACAGATAGTGGCTATTAAAATTTCAGAAATGCCGTGGAGCGAAAACAAGCAGAAATGTAAGAATTCCCTAACAGTCTACAGCCTACAGTCTAAAAACCTGCTGCCTATAGGACGATAATGAGAGAAATACACGAATTGCTAACAGTCTACAGCCTACAGCCTAAAAACCTGCGGCCTGTGGGACGCAAATGGAGGTGATACATGGCGAAAAAGAAAACGGATGAACCGGGCGTGGGAACGGAAGAGATCGGTTTCGAAAAGGCACTGGCCCGGCTCGAAACTATTGTGGAGGAGATGGAAAGCGGGGCCTTGAGCCTGGAAGACATGATGAAACGCTTCGAGGAGGGCCAGTCCCTGGTCAAGGTCTGCTCCGGCAAGCTCAATCAGGTCGAGCGGCGGATCGAGATCCTCGTCAAGGAGGGCGAAAAGGTGACCACGGAGCCCTTTGCCGATAGCACGGCCCCGGCCGAAGAGCCACCCGATGAACCCGGTAATGGCCTGCCATTCTAAAACTGGCGTCCCGTAGGGACGCCAAGGCTGTAGTGGTTTAGGCTGTAGGCTGTTAGGTGAAGCGACAGAAAGTGGCTTTTAAATTCCGTAAATGCTCTGGACTGAAAGTTAACTGAAATGCACGAATTTCCTAACAGCCTACAGTCTAAAAAGCTACAGCCTGAGAAATTGAATAGTGTGATGAATTCCCGAGAACCTATTCTCTCTGTTGCTGATCTGAAGATCTCGTTTTCTTCGGATGAGGGGACCATTCGTGCCGTGGATGGGGTGGATCTGGTGGTCCATGAGAACGAGACGGTCGCCCTGGTCGGCGAGAGCGGGTGCGGGAAAAGCCTGACCGCCCTGGCCCTCGCACGGTTGGTCACCGGCCCCGGACTCAGCCTGACGGGCACGATCCGGGTGGCCGGGGATGATGTCCTGACGATGCCGGAGGCGCGGCTCCGGGCCCTGCGGGGCGCCACGCTCTCTTATATTTTCCAGGATCCCGCCGCCTCCCTCAATCCAGTGCTGCGGGTAGGAGATCAGATTGCGGAAGTGATCCGCCTCCATCGCCAGGTGCCGGATGTCACGGCGGAGGTGACCCGGCTGATGACGCTGGTGGGGTTGCCTAACCCGGCCTCCCGGCGCAAGGCCTATCCGCACGAATTCAGCGGGGGGATGCAGCAACGGGTGATGATTGCCATGGCGCTGGCTTGTCAGCCCCGCATCCTGGTGGCGGATGAACCGACCACCGCGCTGGATGTGACCATTCAGGCCCAGATCTTCACCCTGCTCAGTGACCTCCAGTCGCAATTGAAGATGGCGGTGCTGTTGATCACCCATAATCTGGGGCTGGTCGCCCGCAATGCGGCGCGGGTCTATGTGATGTATTCCGGGCGGGTGATGGAATCCGGTCCGGTCGCCGAGGTGCTCGGTCAGCCGGCCCACCCGTATACGAAAGGGTTGCTGGCCGCCGTGCCGCGCTTGAACCGGCCGGTGGCGCGTATGATCGGGATCGACGGCTCGGTGCCGCATCCGGCGCATCTCCCCACCGGATGCCGGTTCCACCCCCGCTGCCCGTTGGCCGGCGAGGTGTGCCGTCAGCGGGAGCCGGTCATGGAAGAGGTCAAGGAAGGACACAGCGTGCGATGTCATTATTGGAAGCAACCAGCGTAACCGTACGATATCCCGGCCATGATGAGCGGGGCCGACGCCTGTTATGGGCCGCCGTCGATGGCGTCTCCCTGACCGTCGCGGAGGGCGAACGCGTCGGGATTATTGGCGAGAGCGGGTCCGGCAAAACCACGCTGGGTAAAGCGTTGCTGGGCATGGAGCCCGTGGCGCAGGGAACGGTTTTATTCCGGGGCGAGCAGGTGCATGGCCTGAAAGGCCGGGCGTTGGAAGCCTTCCGGCTGAGTGCCCAGATGATCTTTCAGGATCCCATGGGGTCGCTGAACCCGCGGATGACCATCGGGGCGGCCCTCGACGAGGTCTTGTCCGTTCATAAGCTGGCCACCCGTGCGGAACGGCCCGCGCGCATCCAGGCGCTGCTGCAGCAGGTGGGGCTGGACAACGGCTATACCCGGCGGTATCCCCATGAATTCAGCGGCGGCCAGCGGCAGCGGATCGGCATTGCCCGGGCCCTGGCGTTAAATCCGGCCCTGCTGGTGGCCGACGAACCGGTCTCGGCCCTGGATGTGTCGGTGCAGGCCCAGATCCTCAATCTGATCCGGGATTTAAGCGAGGCGCGGCAGATGGCCGTGGTCCTGGTGGCGCACGATCTGGCCGTGGTCAATTATGTCTGCCAGCGGGTCCTGATCATGTACAAGGGGCAGGTGGTGGAGGAGGGGCCGGCGCAGGAGGTCTTTCGCCATCCGCGCCACCCGTACACCCAGTTGCTGAAGGCCTCGGTCCCGGACCCGGATGATATCGCGACGCGGCCAGGTAATGGCCTCGGTTCTCCCGGCCAGAGTGTGACGTCCGCCGTTCAATCCTCCACCGGCTGCGCCTTCGCCCCCCGTTGTAGCCAGGCCCAATCAACCTGTTTCACCGACAAGCCCGCCCTGCGCGAGACCGGGGAAGGCTCCCGCGTGCGATGCGACTATGCCCCTTCACCACTAATTGGGAAATGAAGAAATCCAGAGAAGAATTTTGAACAGAAGCACGCGAAGATCGCGAAGAAGAAATGTTGCGGGATTTGTATGCGGCGGGTACCCCGCATAAAAATCCCGCAACGGGTTCTTAAGGAACCATATAAAATATTCCCTGCGTAAGTCTCTGCATAAACAGCCTCGCATTCCCTTAAGAAACCGTGGCGTTAATTTTCTCCGCATGTACCCGTGCGGAAAAATTAACGCCACATTTGCATTTCCTTCGCGGTCTTCGCGTGCTTCTGTTCAAACTCTTTTCTTATTCTGGATTTCTTCATTTCCCAATTAGTGGTGAAGTCCCTCTTTGTTGCGGCGCAAATAGGGGGCGCCGACGATGGTGCCATCGGGGATGGGGCCCCCATCCCAGCGCAGTCGCAGCGCCCCCTGTCCCGTGCGGACCCCATGTTCAACCAGCAGCGGATAGACCCCGGCCTGGAGCGGCAAAGTCACTTTGCGGCCACTGCCGCGCCAGCCGTTATTCTCCCAGTTGTCGATGAGCCAGGCGTCGCCCAGCCGCAGCCGTACACCGCCGCCGCTCTCCATGAAAAAGGTGTACGTCCCGCTTTCCGGAACCCGCAACACGCCTTGCCAGCGGGCGGAGAACTGACGGCGCCCCACCCCCAGCGCCGGTATTTCAAACCCGTAATCTTTGGAGAGCCGCGGCTCCCAGCGCCGGCAAACCGGATGCTGGAAATCCTGGCCGCGGAAATAGGTGACGTCCAGCCCGTTCTCACTCCACCAGAAGGGCGCCCGCCAGAGCAGGGTCCCGAGGATCAACAGGCCTGCCGCCACCCCCGCCATCGCGCGCCATCTGTTGAGGAGGAGGCGCGGCCGGTCATAGCCCGCCACAATGAGCCAGCCCGCCACCACCAGGGCCAGCGCCCAGTGTAAGGTTGCATAGTGCGCATCCCGCAAGCCCAGGGTGAAGACCTGGACATCCGAGAGAATCCATTTGGCCGTATCCAGACCCGTCCCGGCAATCTCGCGCTGATTGATGGCGAAGGAGGCCAGCTGCCGGATGAGGGAGAACAGGAAGGCGCCCGTTAAAACCAGGTCGGCCACGCGGGGCGTGCGCGTGCCGGCCCGCCACGCCAGGATCGCCAGCAGGGCGAAGGGATAGAGTTTGAGAGAATAGCGGTGCTGCCATTCGGAGCCCAGCGGGAGCGGGTAGAAGGCGGTGGCCAACAGAAATGCGACCAGGAAGAGTGCCGTCGCCCCCTTCGGCAACCCGCGCGGCGCCCCCGGGGCAGAGGGGGCGCATATGACTTCTTTAGTGCGTATGCAAGATCTACAGCAGAATGTGAAAGATTTACCACGGAGGCACGGAGACACCGAGAGGATATAATCCAAGAAACCGTGGCGTTTATTTTGGTCACGTGTACCCGCGTGAACGAAATAAACGCCACATTTGGATTTTCTTCGATGGTCGACGGAGCCTTGGCGAAGGCTACTCGGTGTCTCCGTGCCTCCGTGGTAAATCTTCATCTTTCTTTGTTTTAGCGCATAGAAAGCCCCTGTGGAAGGGATCAGGAGCGCAATGACCCCGCCAAACAGGATCACACCCGACTCTCCATAGCTGAGCAAAAGGAGCCGGAGGTTCTGGCCTAATGCCTGCCAGAACGCCGGCGCCAACCACCCCTGAATGCTGTGCGGGGCCAGCGTGCTGTCCGCCAGTGAGCCGTACCCGGTGGTCAGCTGTCCCACGGCATAGCGGTAAAAGAGCACAAAGGGAATCACGGCCAGCAGGAAGCTGATGAAAAAGAGCACGCGGGTGCGGCGGGGTTGTCCGCACTCGAATCTGAAAAGGAACGGGAGGATCGGGATGGCTAACAGATACTCCCCGCGCACCAGACATAATAAGCCGAGCAGGACGCCTGCCAGCAGGCCTATCCAACTCCTCCGGTGCTGGATCAGGAGAGCAAAGAAGAGGAGGCCGCAGAGCAGCATGAGCTCGATCGAATGGGTGAAGATACACCGCTGATAGGTCCATTTGGAGAGGGAGGTCCCCCAGATCAGGAAGACGGCCACCGGCACGTTCCAGCCGGACACGGCGATCTGGTGGGCGGCCAGGAAAAGGAGGATCGTGGCCAGGAGACTGAATGTGGCGCTGGCCAGTCGCATCCACCGCAGGGCGGGCAGATCGATGGGGGAGGTGAAGGGACGGCGTTCCCAGACCTGATGCAGCCACGCGGCCGGGGCCAGGAAGAGGGCGGTCCCGGGTAAGCCGTGCGGGTGGTCAATGACGGGGCGGCCGACCTTCAGTTTCGTAGGCGCGGCAAACAGATTTTTGTGGTGGATGAGGTTCTGGGTGTAGGCGGTATAATACGAGTCATCATCGTGATCAATACTGCCGGCCATGCCGTCAAAAGGGCGCTCAAAGAAGAGAGCCCCGAGCAGGAAGGCATAGACCAGCGCCAGCAGGGCAAACCGTTTGTGACCCGTGCCGGTATAGCGGCTGATCAGGCAGGCGATGACCCACAACGAAGTGAGCCAGACCCCGCCTTGCCAGAGGGTCCGACCGGAAGCGGCCACAGGCCGAAAGGGAAGGGCGGTGGTAACGGGTGCGGGAGTAACCCGGAAGAAGACGCCGGCACTAGGCAGGGAATACACGCCCAGGGTGAGGCCGCGTGAGAGTTGGTCGGGTGGGAACGCGCCGCGCTGGATAATCTGCATGTTAGGCGACTTCAGGGCGCCGCAGAAGGGGAGGGCGTTCGTTTCATCTCCGCCGGTGCATACCCGCAAGGCGTTGCGCTCCGGGGAGAACCACTCGATGAGGCAGCCTTCCGGGAATGCGGCGGCATTCAGGCGGATCACCGACGGGGTCGAGGTCGGGGAGGCGGACGAGAGGCGGAACCAATCCCCGCCCCGCCAGTCAGTGAACCGTTGGATGGTGCCGCTGAGACTGTGACCGGATACAGGCTGGAAGGCGGAAGGTAACTGCAGGTCGAATTGCTCCGTGAGACCGAACGGAAAAACCAGCGGCAGAATCAGCAACATCAAATTCAGGACAGCCCCGGCCACTAAGGCGTTGAAAGATCGAAAGACCAACATCATCAGATAAATTATAAAGAGCCCGCGCCCCCACGTATATCTGCGGAAGTAACGATTTTTCTATCGTTATTCCCGTGATACCGTCTGGAAGACTTCACCACTAATTGGGAAATGAAGAAATCCAGAGTTTTGAACAGAAGCACGCGAAGATCGCGAAGGAAATGCAAATGTGGCGTTAATTTTTCCGCACGAGTACATGCGGAGAAAATAAACGCCACGGTTTCTTGAAGACATAGAAAACATTCCCTGTGAAAGTCTCTCCATCTTGTTTTGTTCTTCAATTCAAGAAACACCGTTTTGCGATTTTTGATGGATGGCGTACCCGCCAGACACAAAAATCGCAAAACATTGATTTCTTCTTCGCGGGCTTCGCGTGCTTCTGTTCAAACTCTTTTCTTGTTCTGGATTTCTTCCATTTCTTCAATTAGTGGTGAAGTCTTCTTTTGTGTATTAACTTGATTATGGTGGGACGAAATCGATATTCCTACGCCTTAACAAACAGGAGCACATGATTATGCAATGGTTTTATGCTGAGAATGGAAAACAAGTGGGACCGGTCGAATTCGAGCAATTAGTCGCGCTGGTGCGTAACGGCAGTGTGAAACCGGATGATCTCGTGTGGAATGCGTCAATGGGGAATCAATGGGCGAAGGCGGGCTCCGTCCCTGGCCTGTTTGAGTCACAGCCCCCGGGTTTGCCGGCGGACGCTACCGCCGCCCCCGAATGGACGCCCACCTCAACCTATACCAGTGCCACCCCCAATCGCGAACTGGCTACCCGGGCCCGGGCCGGCCTGGACGGGAACTGGGGCATTGCCATCGGCGGCTTGGTCGTGTACACGGCGATCCTGGTCGCGCTGGCCTTTATCCCCTTCCTGGGCGGCCTGATCAGTTTCGTGATCAGTGGTCCCCTGATCGTGGGCGTGTCGTTGTTCTATCTGAATCTTGCGCGCCGGAAACCGGCGTCGATCGGACAGCTCTTCGAGGGCTTCAAACTCTTCGGCAACGCGTTTGTCGCCTATCTGTTGATCATGCTGCTCATCCTGGCCTGGTCCCTGCCGGCGTTCGTGGTGGGCATCATCGCGATCGTGGTCGGCGTGAAAGGAGCCATGTCGGGCGATGTCTCGGCGCTGGGTCCGATGGTCTTGTTGGTGCCGCTGATTTTCGTGGCGATGATTCCGGCGATGATCGCGCAGTTCCGCTATTCGCAGACCTATTACCTGCTTTGCGATGTCCCGAATATCGGCCCCCTGGTCGCGATCCAGCGCAGCAAGCAGATGATGATCGGCAACAAGTGGAAGCTCTTCTGCCTGCAACTCCGTTTCATCGGCTGGGCCCTGCTCTGCATCCCGACCCTGGGCATCGGCTTCCTCTGGCTCATCCCCTACATGACCGTCAGCATCTCCGCCTTCTACGACGACGTGAAGGACGGAATTCGCAACTGATCCGGAGATAAAGAAATCCAGATCAAGAAAAGAGTTTGAACAGAAGCTCGCGAAGATCGCGAAGAAAATACCTTCACCACCCGCCTGGATTACCAGGCTCGAGCGCACAGAGGCACAGAGAAAACCTGATCCTGTGTAAATGTAGCGGGATTTTCGTTCGGGAGTACCCGAGCCAAAAATCCCGCTACGGTTTCATGGAGCCATACATCGAGAAAGAGGAGGAATAATTGACAACTCTTCCCCTTCATGTATTCCTTCAAGAAACCGTGGCGTTTATTTTCTCCGCATGTACTCGTGCGGAAAAATTAACGCCACATTTGCATTTCCTTCGCGGGCTTCGCGAGCTTCTGTTCAAACTCTTTTCTTCTCCGGATTTCTCCATTTCCCAATTAGTGGTAAAGTCTTCTCTACTCCTTGAAGGTCACCTCCGCCGGCCTTGGCGGTAGCGGAAGATTATTCTTTATTGCATCCTTGAGATCGGCGGCGGCATCGGCGTCGTACCACCAGAGCCAGTAGGCGCTGCTTTCGCCGCTGTATTTGTCCAGCACCGTGGCCGGGGTGCCGAACTTGTTCCAGTACACCAGCCGCTTGTAATTGATCCCCCACAGCAGGACATAGGGACACTCCTCATAGAGAATCCCGTCAATCTGGCGGCACAGGGCATGGCGGGCGGCCACATCAAACATCGACTTCTGCTTCTCGATCAGTTCATCCACCGTCGCGTTCTTGAAGCCCGTGATGTTCGCGCTCATCTTGCGGTCGGCCTCCTTCGACGCCCAGAGCATCTCGGGATCCTTGTACAGGCCCGACGAAAAGGCGCCCCAGGTCATGTCGAAATTGAATTCATCCATATCCCGCGTCCAGGCGGAGCCATCCTTGGAGTCGGTCTGCATCAGGATCCCCACATCGCGCAGATCCTCGGCATAGATCGCCAGGAATTTGTCGGCCACCGATTCCCGTTCCAGGAAGCGGAACTCGAAACGCTTGCCGTCCTTCTCCAGCAGACCGGTCTTCGGGTTCGCTTTCCACCCCGCCTCCGCCAGCAGCCGCCGTGCCCGCTCCTTGTTGAAGGTGAACGGCCCATTGGGGCAGGGGTGGGCAGTATCATAGAGATCCGTATAATAGGACCGCGACAGGGCATACTGATCGTACATCAAGGCGCTGTTCATCCGCTCGCGGTTCAGCAGCAAGGCCATCGCCTGGCGCACCCGCTTGTCGTTGAAGGGGGGACGCCGCAGATTCATGGCAAAGCCCTGGAAGCCGGTGGGCTCATAATTGAACACCTTCTGGCGGACGATCCAGTTCCGGGCGAACTTCTCGGTACTGGTCTCATTCATCCAGAGCCGCGCGGAGTAGACCGCAAAGAGATCGATATCACCCTTCATGAAGGCCTCAAATCCGGTCTCGGGCGAGGCGAAGAATTTGAACTTGATGGACTGGAAGTTGCAGAGCCCGCGCTGGCTCGGGGCCTGGCGGTTCCACCAGTCGGCACGCCGCTCCAGCGTGGCGGAAATCCCCTCCTTGATCTCGCC
>JBIKMI010000160.1:0-6564 GCA_044359285.1 Kiritimatiellia bacterium | reverse complement strand
GAAATTGATCTTATTGAAGTCCAGCTTCTCAAAGGCGTGCTTGGGTAGGATGGCAAAACCGCCGGCGGTCAGGAGGTTACGCCAATGGACCTCTTTGACGGCGAACCGGACGCAATGGTCGTCGACGACGGTGATGGATTCAAAGCTTTCGAAGACGCTCTTGTGGGCGCCGGTAAGGTTCGCGGGATTGCGGATGGCGTCGAAAGTCCACTTGACGTCATGGGCGGTGATGGGCCGGCCATCGCTCCAGCGGGCCTTGGGGTTGAGCCAGAAGGTGAAGGTGCGCTTGTCGTCCGAGATCGCCCAGCGCTCCGCCAGGCCCGGTTCCTGACGGGGCGTCAGCGGGTTCATGGTCAGCAGTGACTCATAGAGGGAGGAAAAGAGGTCGGAGGTAAAGGTGTTGTTGTCGAGATAGAGGTTGAAGCTTTTCGGGTATTGGAAGCCGAAGACCGAGATGCTGCCGCCCGGCACGGCATCCGGCGAGGCGATGGGGTTGGGCTTTTCCTGCCAGTCCGGCTTGGGGAACAGGTCGTCGGCATGGAGGGGGCTGGCGGCAAGGGCGGTTAAACACAGGCTGATAAAACGTGAACGCATACATTTTCTCCTGAAGGACTCTCTTTTGACGAAAATATCAGAAGAAAAGAAAGACTTCACCACTAATTGAAGAAATGAAAGAAATCCGGATTAAGAATTTTGAACAGAAGCGCGCTAAGCCCGCGAAGAAACCCAAAATGTTTTGCGATTTTTGTGTCTGGCGTGTACGCCATCCATCAAAAATCGCAAAACGGTGTTCTTAAATTGAAGAAGCACCCTCTTGGTCTTCCTTCAAGAAACCGTGGCGTTTATTTTCTCCACATGTATTCATGTGGAAAAATTAACGCCACATTTGAATTTCCTTCGCGATCTTCGCGTGCTTCTGTTCAAACTCTTTTCTTATCTTGATTTCTTCATTTCCCGATTAGCCTGCCCTTCGTAGTCCCGCCTGCGGGACGAAGGAGGGTGGTGAAGTCTTTCTTTCCTGCCATATATGCCCTGCAACAAATCTATCTTGATGCCGGGCCTGATTTTGGATATACCTAATCATGTACATAGTGCGGAGGTGAGAAATGAGCCAGACGGCGACCCTACATATTAAAATTGAGCCGAAGTTGGCGCGGGGCTTAAAAGCCATTGCCAAACATCGCGGACAAACCATGGGGGAATTGGTTCGTCAGGCGTTGTCCTCCTGTTATCAATCGGACCTCGTCGGATTAACCGCCCCCCAGCGGCAAGCGTTCGAGGCCTGGCGGGGTGGCTTTATCAGCTTAAGTAAACTGGCGCAAATCATGGGGCTTGCCCCACTGGCCATGCGGAACTGGCTTGCCGAGCATGACATGGGCCAGCCCGTCAGTTATCAGCCCGGCGATGCCGCCCATGCGTAAACCCACCTGGTGTTTTGACAGCGTGTCGCTTTCCAATTTCGCCCTGGCCCACCAGTTTGACCTGCTGCTCCGTCGCTATCCTGCAGGACGACTCTGTGTGACGCCTCAGGTGGTGGATGAAGTGCTGAACGGGATCCAGTCCGGGTACAGCGCCTTAAGTTCCATTGTGATCGCCCTGGAGCAAGGAAAGCTCGGCCACCTTCAGCTGTCTGCGGATGAACTCCGCCGCTATCAGGGGTTGCTGGTCACGCTCGGAGCAGGGGAGGCCTCCCTGATCGCGCTGGCTGAAAAACGACGCGGGACCGTTGTGACCGACGACCGGCATGCCCGCTCGGTTTGTCACGATCTTCATATTCCCGTCACGGGCACGCTGGGCATCCTGAAGGCGATGTGCGCGGAAGGCATGCTGACGGGAGCGCAGGCCGATAAGATTTTGAGTGATATGATTCACCATGGTTTTTATTCCCCCGTTCAGAAATCAGCTGAATTGGATTGATCCGGAGAAGAGGGACTTCACCACTAATCTGCACTGATTCGCACTAATCCCGGAATGAAAATGTTTGGGCATTTGTGCCGGCGTGGAACCCTTCGGCAAGCTCAGGGTAAATACACGCCAGCAAAAATGCCCAAACGGGTTTCATGAATTCCATAGAATGCGCGGAATCCATAGACAGCGCGAAGCACAGGTGGCGTTCGACGCCTATGGGGAATTTATGAAGGATGAATTATGAAGGATGAATCCATTTTCATACATCATCCTTTATACTTCATACTTCGGCTACGGCGGGCAAGCGTCGGCTGCCACCTAAACGCCCGGCGGGCGGCAAGAGGTACACACCATCGCAGATGCGCCCATTTTCATCCCTCATACTTTATACTTCATACTTGATTTGTTATTAATGTTCCCCAATAATGTGTCACATGAAAACAGCAACGGTTCGGCAGGTCCATAACGAGTTTAGCAAGGTGCTGTCCTGGGTGCGGGATGGAGAGGAAGTGGTGGTGGAGTGCCATCGCAAGGCGGTAGCCAGAATCCTGCCCCCGGAGCGGGTGGCCGCCCCCGTTCTCCCTGATTTCATGGGCAGGCTAAAGGCGACCTTTGGCGCGAAAGTGACTCCGGATTCAAAAGCGCTGTTCGATGAGATGAGGGGCGAGCGGTGAAGGCCTATTTCGATTCCGCCGTGCTCATCAAATTATATGTCGCGGAGCCCAATTCGGCAGAGGCTACGCGCTGGGTGCAGAAATACAAATCCCTGCTGATCTTTACGCCCTTGCAGGAACTCGAGGTTCGGAATGCCATTCGCCTGAAGGCGGCCCGTAAGGAGATCACTGACGACGAGTTACGCAAGGCCTTGCGGCACATCAAGGTCGATTTTGACGCCGGATTCCTGGAGCGTCCCGCACTTGATTGGCCTCAGGTATGGCAAAAGGCCGAGGAACTGTCCGCCCGTTATGGCCGGGAGAGCCACTCCCGGACACTGGATACCTTGCACGTGGCGATGGCGTGCTGTCTGGGGCTTGGCGATTTTGTCACTTTCGACCTCAGACAGGCCGCCCTGGCGAAAAAGGCCGGACTCCGCGTCAAGCCATAACCCGCAACAGGTGGCTTTCGACGTCCCCGTCGGTCTTCTGTAGTAACCGGCGTGTCGCCGGTACGAGCCGAATCAGCCGCATAAGATTTTACCACCCGCCTGGAGTACCAGGCTTGAGGCGCGGAGAGGGAAGAGGGAGAGGCGGAGGGGGATGCAGAAATGTTGCGTGATTTTATCGAATGGCGAGTACCCCATTCGGTAAAATCACGCAACACCTCCCCGGGAGGGAAGTCAGAGGATCCTTGCACTACGCCAGCTCGGGTATTCCTCGAAAAGCGGTGTGGCGTTTATTTTCTCCACACGTACGCGTGTGGAAAAATTAACGCCACATTCTCTTCCGTCTAGAGGAGTCTTCTCGGTGCCTCTGTGAACTCGAGCCTGGTACTCCAGGCGGGTGGTGAAATCTTTCTTTCCCGATGGTCTGCATTGAATCAATATAATACGCATAGTTGACACATGGGTCGATATCGCGTATTGTGTATGCATGACAAGTCTAACGCATGCGATTGCCTGTGTGGAGCAGTTTCACCTGTTGTTTCTTGATCAATTGGGCCGGAAGCTCGATAAGCGCCATTATGCCCTTAAAGGGGGCTGTAATCTCCGGTTTTTCCTTAAAAGCATTCGCTATTCCGAAGATATTGACCTCGATGTCCAGTTCATTCCCGTGAACGTGCTGCAAGATCGGGTGAACCAGATTCTTGCGGGAGTGTCATTGGTGAGGATTTTACAGGCGCGCGGAATGGCGATCACACAGTGTTCCACCCCCAAGCAAACCGAGACGACCCAGCGTTGGAAATTAGCCCTTACCGTGCCCGGTTCAGAATTACCCCTGCATACAAAAATCGAGTTCTCCAGACGGGGGATGACGGATCCGGTCGTTTTCGGGCCTATCGACCCTCTCCTGATCCGGGATTATCAACTGACGCCCATTCTCGCCAATCATTATTCCGCCGAATCCGCCTTCCTTCAAAAAGTGAAAGCCTTGATTCATCGCTCGCAAACCCAGGCCCGGGATGTGTTCGATCTCGATCATTTAATCCGCTCAGGCGTTTCGGCTCAGGGGCTGGTTCTGCCCCCCCATTGGCGGGATGCGCAACAAAATGCACTGGGTCTCTCCTATTCCGTTTTCAAAAGCCAGGTGGTTTCGTACTTGGCGCCGGATTACCAGGCGCACTATGACAGCCCCGAAATATGGGATGCGATGGTCCTCCGTGTGGTGGATGCCCTGAATGGAGCGCCCTCATGAGACTCATGGAGGCGTTAAGTCTGCTTCAGGGACTCGACGAGCCCGTGGTCGAGACGGGCGACGTGGCGGTCCGGTTGGGGATCAGTAAAGTGCATGCAAGCAAAATGCTGGAACGGCTTGCGGGGGCAGGGCAACTTCTAGCACTAAGACGAGGGGTGTGGGCTTTTCCGGGGCGACTGGATCGGATGGCTCTTCCTGGGCGACTCACGGCTCCGCAACCCTCTTATGTATCCCTTCAAAGCGCCCTCTATCATCATGGGATGATTTCCCAGATCCCCGCCGTAACGTATGCCGTCTCCCTGGCGCGCACCCGTCGTTACCTGACCCCGCTCGGCACCATCTCAATCCATCATGTGTCGCCGGATTTCTTTTTCGGGTTTGAAACCCTGGGGGATAAGGGCATCCGGATGGCACAGCCTGAAAAGGCTTTATTGGACGTGTTCTATCTGGCGCCCACTCGCACCCGTCTGTTTTGTCAGCTTCCGGAAGTGGAACGGCCCGATGGATTTGATGTTCTCCAGGCGCAGCAGATGATCGCCCGCATTCCCTTCCAGGCGCGCAGAACCATGGTGGCTGAACGATTCAGGCGGTGGCTGGAAACGACCTAGGCAGGTGAGTAAAAGGACTTCACCACAGAACACCCCACAGGTGGCGTTCGATGTCCCCTTCGGTCTTCTGTAGTAACCGGCGTCTCGCCGGTATGCCCCGAATCAGCCGCCGAGGACGTCGGCTGCCACCTAAAACCCCGTGGTCCCTCTCATTCCTCGATACAACGTATTCCTCCTTACTTCTTCAACCTCCAGGGAACACCGTTTTGCGATTTTTGATGGCTGGCGCACACGCCAGACACAAAAATCGCAAAACATGTATTTCTTCTTTGCGGGCTTAGCGAGCTTCTGTTCAAATTCTTGATTTGATTTCTTCATTTCCCCATTAGTGGTGAAGTCTTCTCTTGCCCTCCAGCCCCATCACCCGCCATAAACCCTCCCGTTATGAGCCCCATTTTCCATCATTGAATGCCCTCTGGAGGCGGCTCCTCGGATACCGTCGCGCTGACCGTCTGATAAGTATCAAAATTAGATCAAATTTTGCTTGTCGTGTGTCAAAATTCGTATAAATTATGACGCATGAAGCAATAATGGTCATTGATGAAGCGTTTAGGAGTGGTTCTTATATGATACCAAGAATAATTCAGGCGCAGCTGGAGGAGGCCCTTTTTCAGGGGAAAACCATGGTGCTTTATGGGCCTCGGCAAGTGGGTAAAACAACGCTAGCCAAAGCCATATTGGAGCGTCATCCGGAAAAGGCGGCATATGTGTCGTGTGACCTGCCCGAAGTCCAGCGCTTGCTCGCGGCCTCAAACTTGGAGGCGCTTCGCCGGTTTGTGGGGGGCAATCGGTTAATCGTCCTGGATGAGGCTCAGCGGGTGGAGGGGATTGGTCTGGTACTCAAGATTCTGCATGAACACTTTCCCGATACCCAGTTTCTGGTCACGGGGTCATCAAGTTTTGAGTTGGGTCATGCCGTTAAGGAGCCCCTGACGGGACGAAAGCGCGAATTCATGTTGTATCCCGTTTCGCTGGCGGAATTGGCGGGTGTCCGCAATCATGTCGCGTTGCGGGAAATGATTCCTTCACTATTGCGTTTTGGAGCCTATCCCGAAGTCCTGACGGGATCTGACCCCGCGGCCATCATTCAAGGCATCGCCGATGACTACCTGTTTCGCGATATTCTTGAACTGGAAAACATCAAGGCGGCTTCATTAGTCAGGGGCTTGCTGGAGGCGTTGGCCCTGCAATTGGGTAACGAAGTGTCTATCCATGAACTGGCGCAGTTGGCGGGGTGCAACCGGGTAACGGTGGAACGGTATTTGGAGCTTCTTGAGCGGTCGTTTATTATTGTCCGACTCCGCGCCCTGAGCCGGAATCCGCGTAAGGAAATTGCCAAGAGCCGGAAAATCTATTTCTTTGATTTGGGCATACGTAATGCCCTGATTAAAAACTTTAATGAACTCCATCTCCGCAACGATGTGGGCGCCTTGTGGGAAAATTTCTGTGTCATTGAGCGGATGAAGCACAATCGCTACAACGGGCGCATGGTGAATTCCTGGTTCTGGCGAACCTATGATCAGAAAGAGATCGACTTCGTTGAGGAGTCTGGCGGGCAGTTCCAGGGGTTTGAGTTTAAATGGGGCGGGGGGCGCAAGATTCGGTCAGCCAATGCTTTTAAAGCGCTTTACCCGGAAAGCGCGCTCACATTGATTGATCGCGATGCCCTCTGGACTTTTGCCGGTGTGCCGTGAAAG
>JBIKMI010000031.1:0-16370 GCA_044359285.1 Kiritimatiellia bacterium | reverse complement strand
AGCCGGATCGCAGGCAGGTGCTGAAGAGGGTGACGGTAGAGGAAGTGATAAGGGTGGTGGAGCAGAAGCGAGGTGAGGGCTGGAGCGAGTTTTCGAACCGGCACGGAGATTGGGGGCGGGAGTTGGTGTTGTATTTGGCTCGGCAACGGAGTGGATTGACGCTGGGAGAGATTGGTTCGGCGCTAGGTATCCAGGAGTATAAGACGGTGGGGAAGGCCGTCCAGCGGTTCGCTGCCGTCTTATCCAGCGATAGGGAAAAACGCAAACTGGTAAAGGAATGTCTAAATGAATTGTCGTTTGTGGAGACGTGACCCCGATGCACGCTAAAGGGCGCATTGTGGCGGCCTATGGGCGCCAGTATGAAGTCCGCATTGGAGGGCGCCCCGGCATTCTGATGTGTTCCCCGCGCGGCAAGAAGAGCCTCTATGCCTGTGGGGATGAAGTCGAGGTGGAGGCATCCAATGACACCCAGGGCGTCATCAATGTCCTCTGTGCCCGGCGTAGTCTTTTGTACCGGGCAGATCTCTTTAAGGAGAAGCTCATTGCCGCTAACGTCACGCAGGTGGTGATGGTGGTGGCGACCGAGCCGGGCTTCAGCGATGAATTACTGATGCGCTGCCTCTGTGCGGTGGAGTCCCAGAACCTGACGGGGCTGATCGTACTGAACAAGTGCGACCTCGACACCCACCTCCAGCGCGGTCGTGAGCTACTCGCCCCCTTTGCGCAATTAGGCCACCCGGTATTGGAGGTCAGTGCTCAAAATGGCCTGCTTAACGCGTTAAGCAGCCATTTGTCCGGTCATATTTCGATCCTGGTCGGTCAGTCGGGGATGGGGAAGACGACGTTGTTGAATGCCTTGGTGCCCGAAGCGGCGGGTAAGACGGGGATCGTATCCGAAGCATTGAACAGCGGCAAACACACCACGACCCATGCGCGCTGGTATGACCTGCCGGGCGGGGGCGCGTTGATTGACAGTCCCGGCCTGCAGGCCTTTGGGCTCGCGCATCTGACGCGGGAGCAGATTGAGGACGGGTTCCGGGAGTTGCGGCCGCTCCAAGGCCAGTGCCGGTTCCGGGACTGCCAGCATGACCGCGAGCCTAATTGTGCTTTCCGGGCCGCCCTTGCTTCCGGCACCATGGATGCGCGCCGCTTTGAGGTCTTGCAGACCCTGCTGGCCGAACACCGGAAAAAACCAAAGTTCTGAGAGGCTATGACTGGATCACCTGATTATCCGACCCTCGCGCTGAATCCCCACGGCCACCTCACGTGGAGTATTCATGATGGGGAATTATGGCCGGTCGAGGCGTCTGCAGATCGAGTAGCTACTGCTTTTTCCGGCGGGGTAGCCGCCGGCCTCCTGCATCTGGCCTCCCGTGAATTGGAGACGCAGCTGCCTGCGGTTCCCGCCTTCTGGCGGAAATTTACCCGTCTCTACCTGACTCGGTTTTGTCATCGGCCGGAAACGGAGGGGTCAGACCGGTTGACGGCGCTTCCGTCCGAGGCCGAGCTGACGGCGTTAGTGGATCAAGCGCCGCCGATGGTGGGCGGGGAATATCTGTCGGTTGAGGTGCTCAACGCGCTCTGGCTTGTTCTGGATGAGGGAACCCGCCTTCAGGCGGGATGTTGCGCTGGGGGAGTAGAGGCCTTTTTGAAAGGGTTGAGTCCCCTTTGGCGGATGGTAGGGCGGGTGTGCTTTCACCTGGCCGAAAACCCCAAGAATGCCGTGTTTCCCTTCGCCTTTCTGGCAACGTACTCCAGCGGGGTTTCGGCAGGGGGGCAAATCCAGCATCGCCCGCTGGGTCAGGCACTCCGCGATCAGGCTGATAAAGGGAATCAGGACGCGCTGTTGAAGCTGTTGACGCCGGTCTATCGCTCCGCCGAGAAAAGCAAGTGGGTGAAGAATCTGGTGGAGAGTGGCAGCCTTTTCAAACCACTGGCCTGGCATCCGGAGCAGGCGTTCCAGTTCCTCAAGGAGATTCCGCTTTTTGAGGAAAACGGGGTGGTGGTCCGTATGCCGGACCGCTGGGGCGGCAACCGGCCTGCCCGGCCCGTGGTGAGTGTCCGGGTCGGGGAAAAGCGCAAGGGTGGCTTGGGGCGGGACGCCCTGTTGGATTTCAGCGTGGAAGCGACGCTTGGGGGTGAGCCCCTGACGGCGGAAGAATGGAAAGCCCTGATGGAGGCCTCGAGTGGGCTGGTGATGATCCGGGGCCGATGGGTCGAGGCGGATCCTGATAAGTTGAGCGAAACGTTGGCGCAATGGAAAAAGGCCGAGAAGGTGGCGGCGGGCGGTGTGTCCTTTGGCGATGCCTTGCGGATGCTGTCGGGGGTTGAGGGTGGGGTGGCGTCCGGGCAGGATGATAACGCACCCGAGTCCCAGCCCTGGCTGGGGCTGCAGGCGGGAGCCTGGCTGGATGAGACCTTGGCCAGCCTTCGCGATCCCACGCGTCTGGGACACGCGAAAATCCCGCACGGGTTGGAACATGTCCTGCGGCCTTATCAACAGACCGGGGTGGAGTGGTTGCGGTTCATGAACACGCTGGGTCTGGGCGCCTGCCTGGCCGATGATATGGGGTTGGGTAAAACGATCCAGGTCCTGGGCTTGCTGGCCGCCCGGAAACATGAGGGTGGCGCCAAATCTGGGAAACCCAGTATCCTGGTGGCTCCGGCCTCCCTAATGGCGAATTGGCAGGCTGAAATCAAACGGTTTGCGCCCTCCCTCAATGCGCGCATTCTTCATCCCTCGGATATGCCCCCCGACGAGTGGCGGCGCGCACAGAAGAATGTGGTTTCCGCGATTAAAGGCTGTGATCTGGTGGTGACGACCTATGGAATGGTTGCGCGCTGGGAGGAGTTGCGCCAGCAGGATTGGGATCTGGCGGTGCTGGACGAGGCGCAGGCGGTCAAGAATCCGGCGGCACGCCAGACCAAGGCGGTAAAAGAGCTCCGCGCCTCACACCGGATCGCCCTGACGGGCACTCCTGTGGAAAATCGGCTGGGCGACCTGTGGTCACTCTTCGATTATCTCAATCCAGGCCTGCTCGGCTCCGCCAAGCGGTTCAGTGACTACCTTAAGACGAGCGCCGACAGGAGTGGGGGGCTGGGGGCCTTGCGGAACCTGGTACGCCCCTACATCCTGCGCCGGCTCAAGACCGACAAGCGGATTATTGCGGATCTTCCGGACAAGACGGAGGTCAAGGCCTATTGCCCGTTATCACGAAAACAGGCGGCACTCTACGAGCAATCGGTGCGGGAAATGAAGGCGAAGCTCGAGGAAGTCGACGGGATCGCCCGCCGCGGCCTGGTGCTGGGGTACATCATGCGGTTCAAGCAGATCTGTAATCACCCCTCGCATTGGCTGCGTGATCAAACGTACGTTCATGACGAGAGTGGTAAATTCCTGCGTTTGCGTGAACTGGTCTCCGAGATCGCGCAACGGCAGGAGAAGGTGTTGGTCTTCACCCAGTTCCAGGAGATGACGCAGCCGTTGGCGGCGTGTCTGGCCGAGGTCTTTAGGCGGCCGGGCCTGATTCTCCATGGAGCGGTGCCTGTCAAAGACCGGCGTCGTCTGGTCGAGACCTTCCAGTCTGAGGAGGGGCCACCCTTTTTTGTACTGACCACCAAGGCCGGCGGGACGGGGTTGAACCTGACGGCGGCCTCGCACGTCATTCATTTTGACCGCTGGTGGAACCCGGCCGTTGAGAATCAAGCCACCGATCGCGCCTATCGGATTGGCCAGAAGCGGAACGTGCTGGTGCATAAATTCGTGTGTCGGGGTACATTCGAGGAAAAGATTGACGCCATGCTTGAAGAAAAGGCCGCTCTGGCGCGTGACGTGGTGGATGGCGAGGGTGGCGAGGTCAGATTGACCGAAATGAGCAACGACGAACTGATAAAGTTTGTCTCGCTCGATATTGATCGCGCGGGAAGAGAAGACTTCAACTAATTGAGGAAATGAGAGAAATCCATAAAATGGTTTCTTAGGAAAAGGAGTTAAACATGAGCCGATGGGGACGAACGAGTTATAGCCGCTATGATATGTATCCGCCTTATGTGCCGGTGGCGGTGCGGAAGGAGAAGGCGGCCAAGGCGGCGGCCAAGCTATTGAAAAAAGGGGGCACCCATCAGCCGGTTCAGCTGAACGGCAAAACCATTGCCCGGACCTTCTGGGGCAAGGCCTGGTGCGACAACCTCGAATCCTACAGTGACTATTCGAACCGGCTGCCGCGTGGGCGCTCCTATGTCCGGAATGGGTCCGTGTTGCATCTCGATATCCAGCGCGGCCAGATCGAGGCGCTGGTGAGTGGCAGTTCGCTTTACAAGATCAAGATCGGGATCAAACCGGTTGCGAAGAAGCAGTGGGAGAGCCTGCGGCAGGAATGCGCCGGCTCCATTGGCTCCCTGATGGAACTGCTGTCGGGCAAGCTGTCCGAGCGGGTGATGGGCGTGATGACGAGCAAAAAAGGCGGGCTTTTTCCGACGCCGTCAGAAATCGTCCTCGACTGTTCCTGCCCCGATTGGGCGGAGATGTGCAAGCATGTGGCGGCGGTGCTCTATGGGGTGGGGGCACGACTGGACGAGAAGCCCGAGTTGCTGTTCCTGTTGCGGCATGTGGACCACAAGGAGTTGATCAGTCAATCCGGTGCAGTGCAAGCGCTGACAACGGGTAAGGGGGCCGACACGGATGCGGTGCTCAACAGCGAGGAAGTCGGCAATGTGTTCGGCATCGAAATGGCAGAAGAGCCGGAGGCGCCGGTGGCACCCAGTCCTCCCGTTAAGAAGCGGGTAAAGGCGGTGATCAAGCCTAAAAAGAAAAAGGCAGTCACCAGGAAAGCGGTAGTCCGGAAGCCGAAGATGCCCAAGAGCAAAACATAGAATTATCCATGGTGGCAGCCGACGTCCCGGCGGCTGAAGGCCGATAACAGTCCCATGAATCGGTCGAATTGTGAGTGCCGTAATCGGTTGCGCAGCCCTTGTTATGTGGGTTGTGCATGATGTTGAAGGGGGAGTGACTTTCGGACAAAACGGACGAAACCGATTGGGGGATTATGAGCCGGGGGGGAGGGGTGGGCGACTAGTGCGGGCGCGGTAGAGGCGCTCAGAGAAACCGCCGTCCGCCTTGAAGTCGCGGGCTTGGCGATTCATCAGGCGCTCGATGAGCCAATGGGCTTGAGTGGCCAAAATGGCGCCAAGATTGGCGGCACGTTCCTCGAGAGGCTCGGGGGTTCCTCTTCGATTAACCCATGCCGCGGCGGCCTGCAGGGTCTTGGGTCGCAGGTTGCGGGCCTCGGAAAAGATGGCGTCCCCCTCTTGCCAGTGGCGAAGCCCACGCCGGGTAAGATGCTTAATGTAGTCTTTCCGGCATTCGTCCACGCTCGAGCGGGCCACATTTGTGAGGTTCATCTCCAATTTTTTGCTCGTGGCGCTATCCTCACTGCCTTCGGCTATATTCTGGTAGCCACTGCGTGCTGCCTGCACCATTTGGTCATGGTGCCGGTCAGCCCTGGGGATGTAGCGATCACAAAAGCGGCAGGTGTAATCGTATAGCAGTTCGGCCACTTGGTAGGCAATGAGTTGGCGGTATCCACTATGATGCCCATACACCTCCTGCGCTACCCCCGAGGAAAGCACGGCGCCTGAATGGGGAGGTTTAACCTCACCGTTACGTCCGTTGAGTCCTTTTTGTCCGGAGTGCATGGGTGTAAGATACGAAAGCAGTTAGTTTGTATCAAGCTATATTTAATAGAAAATTAGTACAACGGACGCAACGGGTGGAACGGCCCCGCTGAGGAAGGTCCCGCCAAAGAGAAATTTTTGCATTCTTGGTTTAAATCGGTACAATGCGCGGCCTTCCCCCTATGAGCACGGTTAAAAAACACAACTATGACGAGAGCAAGATCAAGACGCTCTCGTCGCTGGAGCATATCCGCAAGCGGACCGGGATGTATATCGGGCGCGTGGGGGATGGCTCCCATTACGATGACGGCATCTATGTGCTGGTCAAGGAAGTGGTGGATAACGCGATTGACGAGTTCATCATGGGCTTTGGAGACCGTGTGGTGGTGGCCGTAGAGGGGACGCGGGTGACCGTTCGCGATTACGGCCGCGGCATTCCCCTGGGCAAAGTGGTGGAGTGCGTGTCGCGGATCAATACCGGGGCCAAATACAACGACGAGGTCTTCCAGTTCAGTGTGGGCCTGAACGGAGTAGGCACCAAGGCGGTCAACGCGCTCTCGGTGGCTTTCCGGGTCTGCAGTTACCGGGGCGGTGAGTTCTCGGCGGCGGAGTTCAAGCGCGGGAAGCTGATCAATGAATCCAAGGGGAAGACCGATGAGCCCGATGGCACGCTGGTGGTCTTCGAGCCGGATCCGGAGATCTTCGGGAAAGTCGTTTTCCTGCCGGAACATCTCAAGCGGCGGATTCAACTCTATACCTTCCTGAATGCCAGGCTGAAAATCGAATTGAACGGGGTGTCCTTTTTGTCGAAGGAAGGGCTCAAGGACCTGATTGAGGATGAGGTGGGCGATGAGGCCTTGTATCCCATCCTGCATTACCGCTCCAAGACGCTGGAGTTGGCCTTTACCCATACCAACCGGTTCGAGGAAGTCTTCCTGTCCTTTGTAAACGGGCAGTACACCAGCGATGGCGGAACCCATTTGAGCGCCTTCCGCGAAGGGCTGGTCAAGGCCTTCAACGAATATTCCAAGGGCAAGTTCGAGGGGGACGATGTGCGTGAGGGTATGGCCGGCTCCCTGGCGATCCGGCTGAAGGATCCGGTCTTTGAATCGCAGACGAAGAACAAGCTCGGCAACACGGAGCTCCGCAGTGAGCTCGTACAGCAGGTCCGGGACGTGGTGGTGGATCTGCTGCACCGCGACCCGAAGGCCGCCGAAAAGGCGATCCTGAAGATTGAGGAGACGGTTAAACTGCGCAAGGAACTGCAGTCCATCAAGAAGATGGCGCGCGAGCGCTCCCGGGCCACCTCCATCCGCGTGCCCCAGTTGAAAGACTGCAAGGTCCATTTTGACAAGAGTGACGGGACCGGCGAAGGGACGATGTTGTTCATCACCGAGGGCCAGTCGGCGGCCGGCTCGATCACGAGTTGCCGGGATGTGTCCAGTCAGGCGGTGTTCACCCTGCGCGGCAAGCCGCTCAACACCTGTGAGCTCAATCGCGATGTGATGTACAAGAACGAGGAGCTCTACAACCTCATGCGCAGTCTGGATGTCGAGGAATCCGTGGAGCGGATCCGCTACAACAAGGTGATTCTGGCAACGGACGCCGATGTGGACGGCCTGCATATCCGCAACCTGCTGTTGACCTTCTTCCTGCGCTTCTTTGAGCCGATCGTGCATGGCGGCCATGTCTATATCCTGGAGACGCCGCTGTTCCGGGTGCGGAATGCCAAGCGGACGGTGTACTGTTATTCCGAGCAGGAGCGCGATGCGATGGTGAAGGAGATCGGGCGGGGGGCCGAGGTGACCCGGTTCAAGGGGTTGGGCGAGATCTCGCCCGGCGAATTCAAGCAGTTTATCGGACCCGACATGCGGTTGACGCCGGTGCTGGTGGAAAACCGGCATAGCATTCCGGCCATCCTCAGTTTCTACATGGGGCGCAATACGCCGGAACGGCGGCAGTACATCATGGACAATCTGGTGGTTGAGGCGGAGTAGGGGGAAGAGGTGAGACGTGAGATGTAAGACGTGAGATGTAAGACGTGAGATGTGAGATGTAAGACGTGAGATGTGAGATGTAAGACGTGAGAGGTAAGATGTAAGGCGTGAGAGGTAAGAGGTAAGATGTGAGTGAGCAACCGGAACTATTTAGTGGCGATGAACTGTCGACCCCGGCGAGTACGGGCGAAGCGGGCGGGGGGCACGGGTTGCCCAACCGTGTCGTCATCCGGGACATTGCGGCGGTGGAAGACGGTCCCCTTAAGCGGTTGGTGAACGATAACTTCCTGAACTATGCCTCCTATGTCATCCGCGACCGGGCCATCCCGGATATTGAAGACGGGCTCAAGCCGGTACAGCGCCGGATTCTCCATTCGCTGAATGAAAATGATGACGGGAAGTTTATCAAGGTCGCCAATATCGTCGGATACGCCATGCAGTTTCACCCCCACGGGGATGCGTCGATCGCGGATGCCCTGGTGACGCTGACCAATAAGCAGTACCTGATTGAAGGGCAGGGGAATTTCGGTAATTTATTCACCGGCGATCCGGCGGCGGCCTCCCGCTATATTGAATGCCGGCTGACCGCATTGGCCCGGGATGAACTATTTGATGCCGATTTGACCGACTACATTCCCTCCTATGACGGCCGTAAGGAAGAGCCCGTGACCTTGCCGGCCCGTATTCCGTTGCTGCTGTTGCTGGGGGCGGAAGGCATTGCCGTCGGGTTATCCACCCGGATTCTGACGCATAACTTCAATGAACTGCTGGAAGCCCAGGTGGCCATCCTGCAGAAGCGGCCCTTTGAGGTCTATCCCGATTTCCTGCAAGGCGGCGTGATGGATGTCTCCGGTTACGACAAAGGCAAAGGGTATGTCCGGGTCAGGGCGACAATCGAGATTCGCGACGCCCAGACCCTGGTGGTGCGCTCGGTGCCATTCGGGACGAACACCGATTCCCTGATTGCCTCTATTGAAGAGGCGGCCCGCAAGGGGAAGGTCAAGCTGCTCAGTATCAGCGATTACACGGCGGGCGCGGTTGAAGTTGAGATCCAGTTACAGCCTGAGGAGGAGGCCGCGCGGGCGGTGGCGACCCTCTATGCGTTTACCCAGTGTGAAGTCCAGGTGGCCAGCCGGATCATGGTCATCCGGGCCGGCCGGCCGACCGAAATGGATGTGGAGCAGGTGCTCCAGTACAATACGGAGCGGTTGCTGGAGCTGCTCAAGCGGCGGTTGAAGGTGCAGCAGAAGCGGCTGACCGAGGAGTTGCACCGCAAGACGCTGGTCCAGATTTTTGTTCAGAACCGGCTCTACACCCCCATTGAGGCCTGTGAGAGCCATGAGGAAGTGGAGCGGGTGGTGCGGGCCGGGCTGGCCCCCTTCCTTTCACAGCTTCAGCGGGAGATCACCCACGGTGATATCGAGCTGCTTCTAGGCATCCCGATCCGGCGGATCTCCCTGTTTGATGTGGCGAAGAACCAGCAGGAGATGGAGTCGCTTCGGGTCGAGCTGGCCGAGGCGCGGGAGAATATGGCCAACCTGATCGGGTACGCCGTACGCTATTTGCGGCAGCTCCAGAAAAAATTTGGCGCCGATTTCCCGCGACGGACCCAGATGAAACGCTTTGAGGCGGTGGAAGTCCGTGAGTTGACGGCCTCTGAATTGACCATCAATCTGGATAAGGCCAAAGGCTATCTCGGCTATAAGGTGGCCGGCGCCCTGCTGTTCGAGTGCTCTTCGCTTGATAAGTTGCTGCTGGTGTGGAAGGACGGCCGGTATAAGGCAATCGCTCCGCCGGACAAGCTGTTCGTGGACGCCGGGCTGATTCACAGCGCCATTCTCGACCGGGACCGGATTCTGACTGTGGTGTTCAACGAGGATGGGTTTACGCGTATCAAGCGGTTTGCCAGTACCCTGGTGACCAACCGCGAGTACCGCTGTATCCCGCGCGGGGCGCACATCCTGTTCTTTTCCGATCAGGAGACGCCCACCCTCTATGTCCAGTACGATGTGCCCGAGACGGCGGCGATCCGGCAGCAGGAATTTGAAACCGCCTCTCTGCCGGTCGGGGGCCGGGACGGTAAGGCCGTTTTGCTGTCGTCCAAGAAGATTGCAACGATCGGTGCCAAAAAGCCTAAAAAATGGGATGATGCCCTGACGGGGCCCAAGGGCCAATACATGAATTTTGGCTAGCCGTGAGCCGATGGGGACGTGCCGCAGTTGCTGGAAAAATGCCAGTCTGCGCCCTGAGTCGTTTGTCGCGGTTTTGGCGACAACCGCGCAATGCGGTAACTTTCTCCTGTGGAGAAAAGTATCTATAGTCAAGATTACCGGGCGACGCTCGCCTGGTTGCGGGAACGGCGCAAAGAGAACGGGCTGACCATGCGGGATGTGGGGTTGCGTTTAGCCATCCATCACTCCTGGGTTGCCCGCATTGAGCATGGTGACCGGCGTTTGGATCTGGCGGAATTTGTCCGGTTGTGCAAGGCGATCGGCTGCAATCCCCATGACGGTTTGAGCCTCCTGGTTGATGCCACCCCCGGGAGTGCGGCGCTCAAGGCGGCCGACAAAGGGCCCACCTGGCCGAAGTCTAAATCCCGGTAGGATTCACGCGCGCGCCATCATGACCGGGGAGTGAGGCCCAGTGTGCGTTGTTTTTCAGCCCACTCGGCGTGTTCGCGTTTATTGTCGCTGACGAGCGGGGCGCCGGAGCGCATGGCCTCCACTTCAAGGCGGGTCAAGGTGACGGCCCCCAATTGATAATCCTCGAAGGCCTCGATGGTCATGGGCACAATCGGCTTGATCATGTCGAACATGATTTTGGCGTATTCACGGATCTCCAGCTGCGCATGGATGTCCATCCTCAGCTTGAGGAAGTGGAGCAGGTTATGCAGATCGATTTTCCAGTACCACTCCGTATAGAGATTCTGGGGGAGTCCGATGCGGGCCAGTTCGCGGGCCACGCCCTTATCCAGAAGCTGCTGATACTCCTTGAAGTGCGTTTCCGTACTGTCCAGATAGTGCGAGAATTCCGCCGCCGTCAGGTCATCGAGCGGTTCCGTGCCGCCCTGCTTGTTCGTTTTGCTCTGTTGCCGGAGACTGCTGATGGCGGGCCGGTAAAAACGGTCCTTCACGATCGAATAGCGGGCGCTGTATTCGTTCAGGCTGGCCGTCCGGTGGCGGATCCACTGACGGGCCACAAAAATCGGCATGACATGGTGGAACTTGAATTCCACCATTTCAAAGGGACTGGTATGTTGATTGCGCAGCAGGTACCGGATCAGGGACCGGTCTTCGGTAATTTTGTTGGTTCCCTCGCCATAGGAGACCCGGGCCGCCTGCACAATGGCGGAATCGGCGGTTTTCCCTTCAGGGACCAGCCGGGGCATGACATCGATCAGGGCGACCAGTCCGTGTTTATGCACCTTGGTTTCCCAACGTGCCGCCCCCTGCATGATATCCACGACGGGAGTTTCCATCGGTTTGAACGAAACTTTAGTTTTTCCCGTTAAAGGGCTCATATGAGTTCTCCGCGGCAACCACCTTTGGCTTATTCTCTCAACTCTCCGCGATTCAAGCGGAAGCGTGCCAGTAAGGCAAGCGGAATGGCGCCCCCGAACAGGAGCCAGTGCAGAAGAGAGGGGCGTTCCATCCCGGTGGGTGCGGCCCGCAGGAGATTCCCGGCGATCAGCAGGAAGGCCAGCCACAAGAGGGCCGCATCGCTCCGGCTCTGGTGCCGGGGGAGAATCCATTGAAAGCCGGGCAGGCGTCTGCGGGTGAAAGGCCAGAACAGGGCTGAGCCGGTAAAGCCCCATTGCCCGGTGAAGCCATGCCAGGCGATGGCCCCGCTGGCAATGGCGCCGGCGGGCCAGCCCCAGAGTCCTGCAGCCAGGGCGCCCAGAGCAAGTGCGAGCACGAGACTGTGGGTCCATCCTTGCTCCCAGGGCATGACGGTGATCAAGACCCGTCCCTTTGCCAGGCGTTCGGTTTGTAAGACGACCGGGCGGGTGCAAACGCACACGGTCGCGCTGGGGTCTGTGGCCAGGCTGGCGGGAGTGGAGAGGGTGGCGTGGCCGGGGCGGGAGCCCGCCAGGGTGACAGAAAGGTGCCGGGCGGTGCGGTTGAACTGGAGGGTATAGGGGATCCACTGGCCCGGCCCGACGGGGATGGGATAGCATACCAGTTGGAGCGACTGGCCGGTCTCGTGTGACTGTGACACCGCGAGGACGAGGGCTTCTGCAATGGGGAGTGGCGCGGGGGCTTCGGGCGGGGGCACGATGTGGATGTCAGGGCGTTGTAAATAGCGGGAAATCCAGTGGTCCAGGGTATCCGGCAGCAGGGCGCAGGTAGCCCCCAGCAGGAGCGGAACCGGATTATTATCCCTGGCGGACTGGAGGGCGCCGGGCCAGCAGGAGGCCCAGGCGATGCCTTGCAGGAAATGGGAGAGGGCTTTCATTTAATGTCTATAATATAGTTACAACTAATATTCAATGAATATGTGAAGGGGCCGGCATCAGCTCTTGACGAAGGTGGGGGGGGATTGCCATGATTCCGGTTATGACAAAAGGGGGCGCATGAAGACTGAGCGGCATATTCAGATGCACAACGAATTACGGCGTGAGGTGGAAGCCCGGCAGGCGGGGTACCGGATGCGGGCCCTCAAGCTGTTTCCGCATGTCTGCGGGCGCTGTGGTCGTGAGTTTGAGGGCAAGCGGCTCCGCGAGTTGACGGTGCATCACAAGGATTTCAATCACGATCATAACCCCCCCAATGGCAGTAACTGGGAGTTACTCTGCATTTACTGTCACGACGATGAGCATGCCCCTGATCGTTTACGCTCCATGGGCGATGGGCCGGCGGCCGAGTCCCACTTGAAGCGCTCGCCCATCGTTAATCCGTTTGAGGGGTTGGACCGGCTAATCACGTAAGAAACGCTTTTGAATGTCCAACATTCTGTGAGATTGACTTTACCCCTCCTTCTCGGTCAATATTAACGCCTCAAAAGGAGCATAATTATGGCGTTTAGATTAGAGATTATTCCGTTTGTGATTGCGGTGCTGGTATTGGGAGCCCTGCTATGCGGGGTATTACGCCTGGCGCGGGTGTCATGGCGTAAAGCGTTTGTGTTCAGCGGGATCGTTACGGTTATCCTGGTGGGATACTTGCTGGTATTCTTCCGGGATCCTGTTCGGATTCCCTCTCCTGAGCCGCGGGATATCATGGCGGGTGCCGAAGGGAAGATCATGGCGGTGGTGGAGGTGGACGAGCCGGAGTTTCTTAAAACCAAGGCGGTCCGGATCAGTATTTTCCTGAGCCTGATCGATGTCCATGTGAACCGGTCTCCGATGGAGGGAACCGTTGAGCATGCCCAGTATTATCCAGGGGCGCGCTTCTTCACGTTTGAGGAAAAGTCATCCGAACTGAATCAGCACAGCTCGATAGTCATTCGGAATGCCAAAACCACCTGTTTGGTGAAGCAGATTGTCGGTCCGGTGGCGCGGCGGGTGGTGTATTGGGTTGAGCCCGGCCAGATCATCAAGAAAGGGGAGCCCATCGGCATGATGAAATTCGGCTCACGGCTGGATATGTATTTCCCGCGCGACGATGTGGATGTGGTGGTCAAGAAGGGCGATAAGGTCCGTGCGGGCGAGACGGTTGTAGCCCGGCTGAAACAATAAGGATCCCTATGAAGCAAGTCATTACCTGGCGCCAATTGATACCGATTTCCATCACCCTGATGGCGATGCTCTGCGGGTTTTTCAGTATTCTGGTTACCGTCGAGAGTATGAATGAAACGCTGGAGCGGGCGGGTGCGATGCACCGGTGGTCGGCCTTGCTGATCATGCTGGCCATGATTCTGGACGGGATTGATGGCAATGTGGCCCGCAAGCTCAAGGGCTGTACGGAAATCGGCGCGGAGCTCGACACCTATGTCGATATGACCGCATTTGGTATTGCCCCGGCGGTATTGGTTTATGTGGTGATGCTGACCGGGTCTGTTCCCGAGGATTCGGCCCGGATTTTCTGGCGGGTGGCTATGACGGCCGTGGTGGTGTTGTCCGGCGTGGTGCGCCTGGCCCGGTTCAAGGCCCACGATCCTGATCGCGGGCAGGGGGGCTATACGGGGTTGCCGATTACGGCCTGTGCCGGCTGGGTGGCCATGATTGTCTTCATCAGTCAGAGTGAGCCGTTTGAGAAGTATTCCCTGAACTCCGGCTGGGTGGCGGGGCTTTTCCTGATTGGCGTCCTGATTTTTATCAGTCTGCAGGTCTCCAATGTGCGGTATCCCAAACCGACCAAGCATCCTGCGTTGTTTATCCCCATGGTGATCATGGTGTGTGTGCTGTTTGGACCCCAGAAGATTGCCGTGCCGGCGGCGGTATTTATGATTGCGATGGTGCTGGGCTATATTGCCTTTGGCCCCTTATATATGCGGCAGGTCTCGCGGCGTGCACTCCCTGATAAAGAGGGGCAGGCGTCTGATCTGTCCCGGGATGGATAACTGCCTGTGTCTTCTGATCCCCGAACGGAATTGGCGGAACTTCTCAACCAGACGGCAGCCTACCTGAATGGAGTGAAGGCGGATGGGGTCAGTCAGATTGAGGTCAGTCTGGCCTCGCTGACGGGCGGGCAGGCGCCGGTAGCGCCGACCCCGTCCCGGATCATGGTCCCGACTGCACCGGTTCCCGCGCCGAAAGATATGGTAAAAAGCGTCACAACGGCACCCGCTGGAACGGAGAATGAAATGTCCCGGATTGCCCTGGAGATTGCCGGTTGCAAGAAATGTGCGCTGCATCAAACGCGGATCCAGACGGTGCCGGGCCAAGGTAATGCCCAACGCCCTGAAATCATGTTCATTGGCGAGGCGCCGGGTGCCGACGAAGATGAGCAGGGATTGGCGTTTGTGGGGCGGGCCGGGCAACTGGTGACCAAGATGATTGGGGCCATGGGCTTCACGCGCGAAGAGGTGTTCATCGCCAATATCCTGAAATGCCGGCCTCCGGACAATCGGCCACCCACCCCCGAAGAGATGGCGATCTGTATTCCCTATTTGAAGCGGCAGATTGCGGAGATCCAGCCGAAAGTCATCGTGGCGCTGGGGGCCACGGCGGTACTCGGTCTGCTGAACCTGACAAAAATCAGTGAACTGCGAGGGAAGTGGCAGACGTTTGAGGGGATTGATCTGATGCCGACGTATCATCCCTCCTATTTATTGCGGAATCCGGTGATGAAGCGGGTCGCCTGGCAGGATTTGCAGGAGGTCTTGAAGCGGTTAGGGCGGTCGGTGCCACCAGCAAAGAAGTAGTTGTTGAGTGGCCGGGTTGCTGAGTTGTTCGCAGAAGATAATGAACATCGATATACAGGATGAACAGGATAATTCAAGAATCAGGAGATTCTGAACCCCCTTTGGCATTCCAGTTTTATCCTGCATATCCTGTGCATCGATGTTAAATGAATTGGTTTGCTGGAAAACAATTATCATCATGGATGGCAGCACCCTGAACGCGAATACTTGCAAAGTTAAATCTCCGGAGGCGCTACTGGCCTGGCGGCAGCAGTCGGCTGAGACGGTGGCCGTGATGACGGGGACGTTTGATATCCTTCAGCCGGGCAATCTGCACGTGCTGCAGCAGGCGGGAGGTCTGGCGAAACGGGTCGTGGTGGTGGTGGAGCCGGATATGGTGGTCGCCACGCATGGGGCGCCCGGGCGACCGCAAAACTCGCTCGAGACCCGTGTCGAGATGGTATCGCATCTGCGCCAGGTGGCGGCGGTCACCAGCGTGACGGTGGCGGAAGCCAAATCGTTTTTTGAGGGGCTCAAACCGTTTATCTGGGTGACGGCCGGCACGCAAAAAAAATCGGAGGCCTATGGTGAAGCCCTCATGCCCGCTGCGGAGCGGGTCGTGGAAGTGGCGGAGCAGGCGGGGTGCTTCACGGCGGACATTATTGCGGCGATCGCGGAAAACCGGACTCCGGTCAAGCTTCCTGCCGTGTGGGTGGGCGGTGCCCGGGAATCGCAGGGGACGCCTGTGTCCGTTACCGTGAATGGATGCTTCGATATTCTCCATATCGGGCATGTACGGTTTCTGGCGGAGGCCCGCGCGCTGGGTGACTCATTGACCGTGCTCATCAATAGCGATCTCTCGGTCGCGCGTTACAAAGGGGAGACCCGCCCGGTTTTCCCGCAAGCCTTCCGGGCGGCGGCACTCAAGGCGCTGGACTGCGTGGATGAGGTGGTTGTTTTTGAGGGCGACCAACCGTTGGAAGAGATCCGGCAACTCCGCCCGCAGATTCATGTGAAAGGCGGGTCCTATGAACCCGCGCGCGTGCGGGCCGAGCGGGAGCTGGTCGAGAGCTGGGGCGGGCGCCTGGTCTGCACCGCGCTGGTTGAAGGCTTTAGTACGACCGAATACATTAAAAAAGCACTGGGCACCAAGACCGGCTGAACCGGAGAAAAAAGACTTCACCACCCGCTTCGCTTGAGCCACGGAGAGGGAAGAGGGAGAGGCGGAGGGGGGTGCAGAAATGTTGCGTGATTTTACCGAATGGCGAGTACCCCATTCGGTAAAATCACGCAACACCTCCCCGGGAGGAAAGTCCGAGAATCCCTGCACTACGCCAGCTCAGGTATTCCTCGAAAAGCGGCGTGGCGTTTATTTTCTCCACATGTACTCGTGTGGAAAAATTAACGCCACATTCT